>JAFDER010000111.1 GCA_019310245.1 Deltaproteobacteria bacterium | reverse complement strand
CCTCGAGGTCCACCGGCAGCTCATGACGGAGCACAAGATGTTCTGCCGCTGCCCCGCCGGGATCTACACGACGGACCACGACGGCGAGATCCTCAGGCTCATGAGGCCGACCTTCTTCGAGCTGGGCGTGTACGACGGCACGGCCCTCATGGAGTTCAAGACCAGGAAGAACATCCTCTACCTGCTCAACAAGAAGAACGTCTGCACGTACGAGATGGACGACACGCCGCCGTTCCTGATCAACCAGCAGTCGCTCGACGTGGCGATCGAGCAGTGTCTCATGCTCGGCTGCGACATCGTCCTGGACGGTTCGATCCCGACGGGCTTCCAGCGCACGGCCATCGTGGGAATCTACGGCGAGCTGCCCTTCCGCGGCCGGACGCTCTCCATCACGCAGGTCAGCGTGGAGGAGGACTCCTGCCGGGAGGTCTCCGACACGGGCCACCTGGTGGTCTGGCGAACGGACCGCCTCGGGATGCCGCTCATCGAGACCGTGACCGGAGCGGACCTGCGAACGCCGGACGAGGTGGCGGAAGCCATCCTTCTCATCGGCCGCGTCTGCAGGAGCACGGAGCACGTCCGCGTCGGCATGGGGGCCAGCCGGCAGGACGTGAACGTGTCCGTCCGAGGAGGTCGGCGCGTCGAGATCAAGGGCGTCCCCCAGGCGGGCTGGGCGCCGGCGCTGGTCCACGGCGAGGCCGTGCGGCAGGTCAACCTGCTGAGGCTGCGGGACGATCTGAAGGCCAGGGGGATGAAGGAGGCCGGGGACCTGGCCATCGAGCACGCGGACGTCACCACCCTGCTCGAATCGTCCGGCCACCCGTTTTTGCGGCGCGAGAGCTGGGAGAGGCTCATCGAGGAGCAGGGCTGGAGGAAGGGACTGGAGCTCGGCCAGGGTCCGTTCGCCGTCCGCGCCATCAAGCTCGTTGGCCTGGCGGACACGCTCCTGTGGCCCACGCAGCCCGACCGCACGTTCGCGGACGAGCTGGCGGGCCGCATCCGGGTCATCGCGGGCCTGGACCAGCCGCCCATCCTCCTGCACACGAGGAAGTGGCCGGATTACCCGGGCTCGGAGGACGACCGGGCCAGCATCGAGAAGCAGCTCGCCTGCGGGCCGAACGACGCGGTCGTCGTGGTCTGTGGGGCCGAGAGGGACACGCTCACCGCCGCACAGGAGGTGAGGCTGCGCTACGCCGACGCCCTGGACGGCATCCCCAACGAGACGAGGCAGCCCTTCGAGGATGGAACCACCGACTTCGAGCGGATCCTGCCCGGCCCGGACCGCATGTACCCGGACACGGACAGCCCTCCCATCGAGGTGACGCGAGAGCGGGTGGTGCGCCTGCGCGACGCCCTTCCGCCTCCTCCGTGGGTCAGGGAGAAGCGATACGGCAAGGCGAACGTGCCGAGGAACACGATCTACTTCCTCATCCGCAGGGGAGGCGCCTCGCTCGTCGACATGGTCGTCGAGAGCTGCAGCGCGGACCTGAGGCGGGCGTGCTTCTTCTTCGGCGAGAGGCTCAAGGGGCTTCGCAGGAGCGGCGCGACGGTGGACGCCATCTCCAGGGATCGCTGGTGCGAGCTCTTCGACCTGCTCGGGGCGCGCACCGTGCTCTGGGAGGCGTGGAAGCTCATCGTCGAGACGATGGCCGAAAGCCCGGACAAGGACATCGCCCGGATCGTCGAGGAGGCGGGACTGGACCGGGATCCCGCGGGGTGGGACAGCCGCGTGCGCAACGCGGCCGCGAGCTGCCGGCCGGACCACGAGGACGGCACGCTCGATCAGCGGGTCAGGTTCGCGATGGGACGGGTGATGCCCGAGCTGCGCGGCCGCGTGCCTGCAACCGAGGTGATGTCGGTTCTCCGCGAGACGATCGAGGGGAGTGACGGAGTGACTGCCAGATGAGCTCATCCAAGGACGAGCTGAAGGGCTACAAGGGGGTGGCGCGCACCAAGCTCTCAGAGTGGAAGGTCCGCGTGTGGAGCGACGTGAAGGTGATGAACGACGCGGGCAGCGTGATCGAGGGAGTGATCCTTCCCCGCAGCGAGACGTTCGACGACAAGCACATCTCGATCAAGATGAAGAACGGCTACAACATCGGCATCCACGTCGACCGGGTGGAGAACATCGAGGAGGTCGGGTACAAGGAGGCGATCTACAAGATACCGGAGAAGGACTTCCCGCGCAGGGAGGACCGGCCGAACGTCACGCTGCTGGGCACCGGCGGAACCATCGCCTCCCGCCTCGACTACCGGACCGGAGCGGTGGTCCCGGCGTTCACGCCCGGCGAGCTCTACGGAGCCGTCCCCGAGCTGGCGGACATCTGCAACCTCACGACCCGGAAGCTCTTCGGCGTTTTCTCCGAGAACCTGGCGCGCGAGCACTACATCGCCATGGCCGAGGCGATCAGCCGGGAGATCGACAGCGGCGTGGACGGCATCGTCATCGGGCACGGGACCGACGTCATGGGCCACACCGCGGCCGTGCTCACCTTCATGGTGCAGCAGAGCCCCATCCCGATCGTGATCGTGGGAAGCCAGCGCAGCTCCGACCGGCCCTCGAGCGATGCGGCCATCAACCTCATCCACGCGGTGCGCACGGCGGCCTACGGCGACATCGCCGAGGTCCAGGTCTGCATGTTCGGTCCCACGTCGGACCTGTACGGTCTCCTGCACCGGGGCACGCGCGTGCGCAAGATGCACAGCTCGTACCGCAGCACGTTCCGCACGATCGGCGACATCCCCCTGGCCATCGTGGACAAGGACAGCTTCACGTACCTGGTGGACGACTACCTGCCCCGGGACAGGAGCAGGAAGGTTGTCATCGATCCGGTCTTCAATGACCGGGCCACGATCCTCTACTACTACCCGGGAATGAACCCGGATCTCGTGGAGGCGCTCGTGGAGAAGGGCTACCGCGGGATCGTGATCGCGGGCACGGGGCTGGGCCACGTGAACAAGCCCCTGTACCCGGCCCTCAAGTGGGCGATCCAGGAGAAGGGCGTCCACGTGGTCATGACGGTGCAGACCCTGTGGGGATTCACGCAGATGTACGTCTACGACACGGGCCGCGATCTTCTCGACGTGGGCGTGGTTCCCCTCGACAACATGATCCCCGAGACGGCGCTCATGAAGCTCTCGTGGGTCCTCGGCCACACCGACGACCACGAGGAGGTGCTGAAGATGATGAGGCACCCCATCAATCACGAGATCACGAGGCGCGAGCCACACAACGGTTACCTCATCCTCCAGGGCGGGCTTCCCGAGACAGATGAGTTCGTAAGGTCCCACTGGAAGTGACACGCGCGGCGTCTCCGACGAGGCGCGCGAGATCCTCGCGACCACCGGAGCCGTCGATCTCCACATCGAGAGCTACATCTGGACGCGCGTCCTCGGCTACCGGATCAAGGAGCGCCACGGACGTGGGCCCCTCGGCGGGCGCCTCCTGTCCCAGTCGGATCTTCCCCGTCTCATCGAGGGGGGCCTGACCGGCTCCGTCTGGTCCATCGCCACGAACCCCCTCAGGCGCCGGAGCCGGCGCACTGCGGTCCTCGTCGAGAACGTCCGCCGACTGCGGGCGCTCATCGAGGATCAGGGCGATCGCTTCGCCGTGGTCCGCGACCGCAAGGGCCACGACGACGCGCGGGCCGGGGGCAGGCACGCCTGCTGGCTCGCCATCCAGGGAGGCAACGCCCTGGGCCGCGTGCAGGACCTGGATCTCATCCCCGACGGCCTGGTGAGCCGCATCACGCTCGTGCACCTGAGCCACTCGCACGTGGGCGGGTCGTCCAATCCGCTCGGCGGGATCGCGGGAGGCAGGGGCCTGACCGGTTTTGGAAGGGACCTCGTGCGCGCCATGGACGAGAGGCGCATCCTCGTGGATCTCGCGCACATCTCCGGGGCCGGATTCCGCGACGTCCTCGACGTGCACGACCCGTCCCAGCCGGTGATCGTCTCGCACACCGGCGTGCGCGGCGTGCACGATTCCTGGCGCAACGTCTCCGACGCGCAGATCAAGGCCGTGGCGGAGACGGGCGGCGTCATCGGCATCATCGCCCACGCCTACGCCCTCGGACCCGTCACGCGGCCGGTCGCCGCATCCGCGATGGTCGATCACATGCAGCACGCGATCCGCGTCGCCGGAGACGAGCACGTGGCGCTCGGCTGCGACTGGGACGGCTTCATCGTCACCCCGCACGACATGCGCACCGTCAGCGAGCTGCCCGTCCTGGTCCAGCACATGCTCGAGCGCGGCTTCTCGCCCGAGCGCATCGGCAGGATCCTCTCGGGCAACGCCCTGCGCGTCCTGGCGACGCGCTGAATCCGCGGCCCTGAGCGACTCCGTGGCCCTGAGCTTGTCGAAGGGCCCCGGCGCCCCGGATCAAGCCCCGCTTGACGCCGGTGCGCGGCTCGTGATTCGATGATCCGGGGCAAGAGGCCACTCATGATGAAGCATCCTTCTCTCTGGAGCATTCCGCTTCTCGCTGCGGTCGCCATCCTGGTCACCTCGCAGGACGTCTACCCGTACGGCGAGCCGGAGAACGGCTTTCCGAACTGGAAGGAGAGGATGGTCCACGTCATGGTGAACAGGGCGCGGGCCGATCCCGAGGCCGATCTGGCCGACTGCGACGTGTGCGCGGAGAAGGACTGCTACGACGTCAAGCTGCCTCCGATGTACCACAGCTACGATCTGAACAGGGCGGCGCGCTTCCACGCGGCCAACCAGATCTCGTGCGGCTGCGGGCTCGCGCACGACTCGCCCTGCACGCTCGTGAGCGACATCGGCGACCAGTACGACCCCGGACCGTGCGACGGCTCGTCCTCCTGCGCCTGCGAGGGAGGCACGTGCCCCTGCTCGGGCACGTCCTGGTCGGACCGGGTGTCGGCCTTCGGCACGCCGCCGAGCGGCGAGAACATCGCCTACGGCTACGGCGACCCCATCGCCACCTTCTACCAGTGGTTCCACGAGCCCGAGTCGGACCCCACGTGCGGCTTCCGCATGACGAACGGCCACCGCTACAACATCCTCGGCAACCACACGCTGATCGGCTGCGGCTACCACGGCGACTGGTGGGGACAGGACTTCGGCGGTGGAGGCGAGGACTACAAGATCCCCTCCGGCGCCCACCACCCCGACCGCACGGACCCGGAGGTGGACTTCCGCGCCCACTGGTACGACGACGAGCCTCCGTCCGCCGCCATGGTGAACGTGGACGGCACCTGCTACCCCCTGGAGCTCGAGCGGGGCACGGACACGAACGGCACCTTCATCTACACGGGGCCCGTGGAGGGCGACTGCCCGCGCTACTTCTTCATCTTCGAGGACTCAGAGGAGAACGAGGTCACCTACCCGGAGACGGGCTCGTACGGCATCGGCGACGGGTGCGAGGACTGGACGTCGGACCGGCCTCCCGCCGGCTCGGACTGCGACTACAAGTACGAGGGTTCTACGGTGACGGGCGGGTGCGGCTGCGACATCGTCTCCTGACTCACCTCTCGAGCGCCTCGCTCTGGATCCCGAAGAGCTGCTGCGCCCCCTCCTGGGCGAGCGCGAGCATCTCGTCGAGCTGCGTGCCGAGGAACGGCTCGCCCTCGGCCGTTCCCTGCACCTCCACGATCCTGCCTCCCTCGGCCAGCACGAAGTTCATGTCCACGTCCAGCCGCGAGTCCTCGCCGTAGTCCGGATCGAGCAGGACGGCCCCTTCGAGGAGACCGCACGAGACCGCGACGACGGGTCCGAGCGCGGGAAGTCCCTCCAGCTTCCCGTCGGCGACGCGCCTTTTCAGCGCGAGGACGAGCGCCACGTACCCGCCCGTGATGGAGGCCGTGCGCGTGCCGCCGTCGGCCTGCAGCACGTCGCAGTCCACCGTGATGGTGCACTGCCCGAGCGCGGTGAGATCCGTGGAGGCGCGCAGGCTCCTGCCGATGAGCCTCTGGATCTCCTTGGCGCGCCCGCCGCCGCGCCTGGACGACCTGCCCGGCGTGGCGCCCGGCATCATGGCGTACTCGGCCGTGATCCAGCCGCGCGACGTGTCCGAGCCGGCGAGCCACTTCGGCACGCCTTCCGCCACCGAGGCCGCACAGATGACGATCGTGTCGCCGAACGCGATCTCCACCGAGCCGTCGGGGTCCTTCTGCACGCCCGTCCGGATGCGCACCTCGCGCATCTGTCCGGGGCTCCTTCCATCGGCGCGCTTCATCTCAATTTCCTCCCGATGGGCCGAAGATACGCCCCGCGCGCGGCCGCGTGCAACCGGAACTTTGATCGCCGCAAGGTGTCCTCTCCTGGTGATGGGCAAGAAAACGTACCTCACGGCTGCAATCACGATCATCGTCTCCTCTTCTTCCGGGCTCGCACACGCGGATTACCTCGTCGCGACGCGCGGCGAGCCGCTGATCGAGACGAAGCACGCGGTGAAGGTCTCCGTCGATGACGGGCTCGCCACGATCACGGTGCTCAGGAGCTTCAGGAACGAGGGCAGCATCGCCGACCAGGTGGAGATGGACATCGTCCTGCCGTGGGAGACCGTGGCCACGGGCCTGCGCATCAAGGGCAAGAACAGGTGGTACGACGGCGAGCTGATGGAGACCGAGATGGCCGCCGTGGTCTACAGGTCCCTGACCGGGTACGGGCCGTGGAAGGTCAAGGACCCGGCAATCCTGTTCTGGGACGATCTCGGCGCGCTGGGCCTGTGGGTCTTTCCCGTGAACCCCCAGGCGACGAGCACGATAGAGTACACCCTCCTCCAGCCCATGGACTACCGAGACGGGGTCTACTACATGCGCTACCCCGCCCTCGTGGACCAGGCCGAGATGGCCGTGCCCACCCTCTCGGTGGTCAGCAAGCACAAGAAGGCGAAGGTCTTCATCAACGGCGAGAAGATCGCGCAGGGCAAGGCCGTCGCGATCGCGAAGAGGCTCCTCACGCAGGAGGACGCGGACGCCTACGGTCCCAGCACGAACCTCGAGTGCGAGCCGGACGAGTGGGACGAGTACTGGTACGAGCCCGTGGAATGGGAGGAGGACTACCCCTTCTGCCACGCGGCCGGCGAGGCCCTCGTGGCCGTCACGGCCCCGAAGATCGACACGGTGGATGTTCGCTACGGAGCGTTCGGGCTCTTCGACGGCGGTTCCATCATCCGCCTCGAGATCGACGCCGCGAAGACGCTTCGCCCGAGGCCGAAGAAGGCGAGCGTGGTCTTCGTCGTGGACGGATCGCACTCCTTCACCGTGGAGGGCATCGACGCGGCGCTCGACTTCGCGGCAGCGTTCGTACCGCAGCTTCCGGACGCAAGATACGAGGTCGTCCTGTTCCGGCGCCACGCACAGAGGCTCTTCGGCGAGTTCGTCCCGGCGCCGAAGTGGAAGCAGAGCCTCTCGGCCGCACCGCCCGTGAGGCTGGCGGCCGGGAACGGGTCGAACCTGGACGCCGGTCTCGCCATGGCCGCGAAGATCCTCGAGCCGCGCAAGGGGCCGAAGCGGATCATCGTGATCTCGGATACGCACATGCGCTCCTCGTACCACAACGGCCTCGCGCACGATGCGCTCGAGCCGCTCGACAAGGATTTCCTCGTGCACGTGGTCGACCTCACGCCGGGCTCCGCGGGCGAGCGTGCCGAGGCCGTGCGGGATGACGACCACGATCTCTCGCCCGTCGCGCTCGGCCACGGCGGGATCCTCGTCCTGGTGGACGAGGGGCTGAGGAAGATGGACTACCGCGAGGCGGCGCGGGAGCTGGTCAGGCCGTGGAAGATCGAGGACTTCGAGATCTTGAGCGGAGAGATGATGATCGAGGAGATCGAGGTGCCCGAGGTCCTGCCGGAGGGCAAGGGCCTCAGGTACATGTTCTACACCGACGGGGACGCGGCGTTCGTCACGCTCAGGGGAAGGATCTGGAACGAGGCGTTCACGCGCATCGTTCCGATGGATCCCGAGTACGGAGGGTCGGTCGTCCCGGCCCTCGCGTTCGGCTCATACGTGTACCTCGATCTGGACGACCTGGAGATGATGGAGGCCGCGACGGCGGGCGGCGCGGTCTCGCCCGTGACATCCTACCTCTCGATCGAGCCCGGCGTGAGGCCCTCCACCGAGGGATTCGAGGCGGCAGAGGGAGGGATGCTGGGAATGATGATCGGCACCGGCTTCGGTTTCGGCGGCATCGGGTTGACGGGAACGGGCGCCGGAGGAGGCGGAAGCGCAGGCCCGGACTACGCTTCGATCCTGAAGCTGCACGCGGACGAGGCATCCGGCCCGTGCCTCACCGGCAAGGGCATCGACGCAGAGGTGCGCGTCCGATTCGAGTGCACGTACGACGAGATCGCCGACCTGGACGTGTACCTGGACGACAACGACTCCGTCAGGACGTGCATCGAGGACGCCCTTTGGGCGATCCGCCTGCCCGGCGAGTTCGACAGGCACAGGCTGGAGTACGTGATCGACCTCGACTGAGGAACTTTAGCCTCCGCGCGCTGTCCAACCCCCTCGAGGAGGCGGACATGCATCATCTCAAGGCACTGGCAGCCATCACCCTGGTCGTCGGCGCGGCGCTCATCGCCCTGCCGGCCCTGGCCGGGGACAAGAAGGACCCGGCACCGATCCCGGAGCCGAAGACGGCAGCGGTCACCATCTACGACACGTGGAGCGACCACCTCGTCCCGGGCGACCTCGAGGTGCCGGACGGCACCTACGTCTCGGGCAAGAACAAGAAGGACAGGCCGCCCACGCTGATCAAGGTCAGGACCCATTTCATCCCGGAGATGATCAAGAGCGTACAGAAGCTCTAGCTACGCAATCATTGCGGACTCGGGCCTTTCGTGTCCGGATCCGACCGGAAGCGACACGTCCAACCAGCTGATTATCAAGAGATAATCATCCGGCCCCGTCCGGCACCCCTCTTGCATCGTTTCCGGGAGCTACCCTTATATGCAGGAGGGGCCCATGAAGAAGCTGGCAATGCTCGCCGTGCTCGGACTCGTCATCCATGGTTGCAGCACCAAGTTCAAGTCCGATCTGGACGCGGACGATGACGCGGTGGAGGACGCAACGGACCTGACGGACGGGACCGACGGGGCCGTCTCGTGCACCTCGGACGGGGAGTGCGACGACGGCGAGGAGTGCAACGGCGTCGAGTCCTGCCCGGACGGGTTCTGCGAGGCGGGAGAGCCGCTCGAGGACGGCACGGGATGCACGGTGGACGGGGCCGAGGGCGTCTGCGAGGACGAGATCTGCGTGCCGCTGACCTGCGGCGACGGCGACCTGGACGACGGGGAGGAGTGCGACGACGGCAACGACGTGTCGGGCGACGGGTGCGAGGATTCCTGCCGCTTCTCCTGCCACGAGAATCCCGAGTGTGACGACGAGAACGTGTGCACGGACGAGGCGTGCGTCGAGGGCGGCACGGGGCGCATCTGCGAGTACGAGAACAACACGGAGCCCTGCGACGACGGCAACGTTTGCACGGACCCGGACGTGTGCTCGGACGGGGAGTGCGCGCCGGGACCCGGCGTCTGCGAGTGCGAGACCACCGCGGACTGCGCCGAGCACGAGGACGGCGACCTGTGCAACGGCACGTTCGTGTGCAACACCACCTCCAACCTGTGCGAGGTGGATCCGACGACCGTGGTGACCTGCTCGCCCACCTCGACCCTGTGCCACGTGCTCGTCTGCGTGCCCGAGACCGGCCTGTGCGTGGACGACAACCCCGCCGAGGGCACGGCCTGCGAAAGCGACGGCAACGCGTGCACCGACGATGAGTGCGACGGGTCGGGATCCTGCCTCCACCCCGCCATCGACTGCGACGACGGCGACGTGTGCACG
>JAFDER010000110.1 GCA_019310245.1 Deltaproteobacteria bacterium | reverse complement strand
AGCCTGACGAACGCTCGGACGACGAAGATGCTCGTCTCGATGGCTGCCTGGGAATTGAGCACACTAGCCGCCATGATGGCTCCGTGCTCAGTGAAGGCAAGAGGTAACGTGTTGGAATGCTTGATATTATCGAACCGGTCGCAATTTGCGACCAGTTCATTTTTCTCGTGTAGCCGTAACTCAATCAGGAAGTCCGAGGGGAATTTCGCGCGATTTCTGCGTACCTGCTCCCTCAGTCTACGAACTGTTACCCCGTACAGCTCCGCAAGGTCGCGGTCCAGTTGGGCGGCATCAAGCACATGGGAGGATCAGGAGCGGCTGTCGGCGCGAAGCGCCAGGGCCGTCCAGACGGCGGCGGCCAGGTCGATCGCACCGAACAGGATGAGGAGCGGCTCCGCGAGGCCGAGCAAGACGAATGCCGTGAAGAAGACGATCACGGACGCTCGAGCGTACACGGTGGCGCGCAGGAAGACGGTCAGCTCGTGGCGCGCCGCCTGGATGTAGTAGAAGGCGAGCAGGAACAGGAGCATCCCCACGACACGGATCCAGACCTCGCTCGCGCTCTCGATGCCGAACACGGACAGAAAGACGTTGGGGATCACTACCAGGATGGGACCCAGGAAGGCCAGGTAGATCCCGAACGCGATGACGCTGAGTGCGGCCCTGCTCAAGGCTGCTACTTGACGTATCCCAGCGCCTCGAGCTGCTGCTTGAGCTCGTCGTCCATCTCCACCTGCTCCTCCTTGACCTCGAGCTCGGGCTTGTGGGCCAGGGTGCGTGAGCGCCAGCGGGACTTGTCGGGCGCGCCCATGAACTGGCCGAGGAGCGCGCGCATGTAGGTGAGCGTGAGGGGCTTGTCCTCGTCGAGATCCTTGGTGCAGCCGTAGTCCTTCTCGATGTCGTAGAGGTACGTCTTGACCGGACCGCGCATGAGCAGCTTCCAGCGCTCCGACCACACGGCCTGGCGGTCGTTCTGGTGGGTGGAGAAGCCGGCATGGGGGCCGGGCTCCTGTCTGCCCATCATGCGAGGCAGGATGGACTTCGCCTCGAGGTACTTCGGCGGTGCGATCTGCATGGCGTCGTAGATCGTGGGCGCCATGCAGGTGTGGTCCTCGTTCTCGGGGACGCGCACGTGGGCGGGCAGCGTGTCCTGCCACATGGCCACGAAGGGCACGTGGATCATCTCCTGGTGAAGCTGGTGGCCGTGACCCACACCGCCGTGCTCCCAGAACTCCTCTCCATGGTCCGAGACCACCATGATGAGCGTGTCCTCGAGGAGCTCAAGGTCGTTGAGCTTCTGCAGGAAGCCGCCGAACCACTTGTCGTGGTAGGAGATCTCGCCGTCGTAGAGGGCCTCGATGCGCCTCTTGTCGCGCTCCGTGGGCGTGAACTTGTCCTTCTTGATGTCCTCGAGCAGGAGGTGCGTGTTGCGCTGCTTGACGGGTCCCGAGTACTCGTCATCGTCGTACATCGCGAGGAATTCCTTGGGAGGCGAGTAGGGCACGTGCGGGTCGATGGTGTGCACGTAGGTGAAGAAGCGCTTGTCCTTGTTGGCCTCGATCCACGAGGCGGCGTCGGCGAACACGTGCTTGGCGTCGGTGACCTTCCCCTCGCGGATGTAGTTCGTGTACTGGTCCCAGCCCTTGTCGAACCCGAACTTGCCCGAGACGTCTCCGTTGGCGATGAACGCTCCGGTGGTCACGCCCCTGGCCTTGAGCTCCTGGGAGATCATGCGGACCTTGGACGGGAGCTTGACCCCGTCCGTCTGCGTCTTGTGCGTGGCCGGGTAGAGGCCCGTGAGCATGGTGGCGCAGGAGGGCTTGGTCCAGTCCTCGACGGCGCTGAAGCGCTCGTAGAGCACTCCCTCTCGCGCGAAGCGGTCGAACACCGGCGTCTTGACGCGCGTCTTGGCATAGGGGGAGGTGTGGTCCGCGCGAAGGGTGTCGACCATGACCATGATGACGTTCTTGGCCTTCTTCGCCGGCTTCACGGGCTGGCCCTTGGCCTTGACGTACAGGCCGGGCTCGACGAGCGCCAGGCGCGCGTTCGAGGCCGTGGTGGAAAAGGCCTCGATGTCCAGCTTCACCACCTTGCCCCTGAAGGGAGCCAGGTCGGCGGACGCGGGGTGGAACCCGCCCGCCTCGGCCGCCTTGACGGTGCGCGAGACGATCTCGGCGGGCGAGGCGCCGTCGGTGTGGGCCGTGACCTTAAGGCTCATGTCGGCGGGGCTCTTCCCGACGAGCCCCACGTTGAAGCCGAGCAGCGACTCCTCGTCGGGCACCCACATCCAGTACGTCAGCGTCATGCCCGCGGCGAGCAGGAGCGCGGGCGCCTCGTCACCGCCCGCCCTGGCCTTCCCGGCCACGGCGGAATGCGTGGGCAGGACTCCTCCATCGTCCGCCCGGGCGGCGGAGACGATGTGGATGTAGTCCATGCCAGCGGCGAGGTCCTCTCCCGCGACCTTCGCGGTCCCGTTCCATCTCAGGAGCATGTAGTTCTCGCCCTTGCGGACCTGGCCGGACGGTATCTTCACCGAGTACGTGTGCCAGTCGGGCTTGGTGAGATCCACCCTCTGGATGGGCTTGTTGTTCATGTAGAGGGAGAAGTGCTTGCCTCCCAGCGGCTTGGCCCTGAACCGGACCACCAGGTCCTCGGCGGAGGCCCTGTGGAAGTAGACGCGCGTGGTCACCCCGGTGACGTGGGTGTATGCCACGCCGTCGCGCACGAAGCTGCGGCCCCAGCCCGTGCGCCAGCCGCCCAGCGTGTACTTGAAGTAGTCGGTCGTGCCGAAGTCGATGAGCAGGCCCTCGTTCAGGAGCGAGGCGAAGCTCAGGTTCTCGATGAGGCCGAAGTGCCGGAACCTGCCCTTCCAGGGGATCACCACGGGCTCGCCGCCGCCGAAGGGCTTGGCCACCTCGCCCTCCTCGGCCGCCCCGGCCTCGTTCTTCTTGCTCGAGCAGGATGCCAGCACGGCTCCCACGGCGCCCGGCATGACGGGCACCGCCGCGAAGAGCCTGAGCACCTTCCTACGATCTGTGTCCACCTTCATCGTCTTCTCTCCATCAAGATCGAACTGTCTTTAGATAACCGGCGCCCGACCATCAAGTCAAAAAACACCTCACCCGCGCGATGCTTCCCGCCGGCGGCGAAAAGCCCGCGCAACCTGCCGGAATCCTGGGCGATATCGGGATCGAGATGGATTCTTGAACAAATACCGCTTCATGCCGTAGAGTCTTATGGAGAGAACATGCACACCATCTTCTACTTCACAGGGGGAAAGGATCCGCGAGAGGTGGCCGCGTCGCTGGGCGAGGAGGGCAGCTGCCGGTGGGCCCCGGGCGGGGAGCTTCTCGTGGTCAGGCAGGTCGAGGGCGAGGAGATCGGGGTGGAGTACAAGTTCGTGTTCCACACCCGGGCGGCCACGGCCCGCAGGGCGGTGCTCGATGCGAACGCGGACCTGGTCCTCGTGGACGCGCGCAAGACGAGCCACGAGGCCCCTCCGCAGCCGTTTCGCGAGACGCCCGGGGCCTCCTTCATCGAGGACCTCGTGGGTCCCGAGGCGCACGCGCCCCACCCCGTGGCCAAGAGCCACATCGTCGCCATCGTGGACGACGACGCGCTCCTCGGAGACAACTCCTACCGCGTGGGCGTGATGCGCGTGGCGGGGTGCCTCCAGGACCCGGTCGGCAAGCACAACCTGCTGTTCATGCTGGACAAGTGGCTGCGCAAGGACAGGGGCGGCAAGATCGCCATCTGCCTGGCGGGAGGCGGCGTCGAGGGGCTTATCTACGAGCTCGGGGTCCTGCTCGCGATCGACGACTTCATGGTGGATCACTCTGTCAACGACTTCGAGATCTTCTGCGGCATCTCCTGCGGCGGGATGATCAACGCCTTCCTCGCCAACGGCGTGAGCATCGAGGAGCTGGCCATGGGCATCCACGCCGGCGAGGGGCGGATCGAACGCTTCAGCCGGACGCAGATCTTCATGCCCAACTTCCAGGAGGTCCTGCCCAGGCTCATCGACGCGGCGAAAACGGTCGGCAAGCACCGCACCGAGACGGACTTCGAGGCGCTCGCATGGAGCCTGATCCCGGCCGGTGCGTTCTCGGGCGAGGATCTCAAGTGGTGGATCGAGCGCCAGCTCACCCGGACCGGGACGAACAACTTCAGCCAGCTCGAGAGGGAGCTGTACATCGGGGTCACGGACACGGACAACGCCCGGCACGTCGTGTTCGGCGAGCCGGGCCTCACGGACGTGCCCATCAGCCACGTCATCAGGGCCTCGATGGCGCTCGTGCCCTTCTACGGGCCCGAGACGCTCAAGGGCCGCCACTACATCGACGGGGCGTTCACGCGCACGACCAACGTGCAGGTCGCCATCCGCCACGGCGCCAAGCTCGTGTTCATGGTCAACCCCTGGGAGCCGTTCCAGGCGCCCGAGGCGGGCTTCGTGGAGAAGTGGGGAGGCGGATTCCTGACCCTTCAGGCGCTCAAGTGCATGGTCTCGTCGCGCTTCCACCGCGCGAGCGAGCACTTCGACGAGCTGTTCCCCGACGTGTCCGTGCATCTCTTCGCACCCGAGGGCGAGGAGCTTCAGGAGATGCGCGGGACCCTCATGAACTTCTTCTACCGCATCCGGCTCGCGGACTTCGCCTACCGCAAGACCGTCCAGAAGATCCGCGGCCGGTTCGACGCGTTCGCACGGGATTTCGAGCGGTTCGGCATCAAGCTCCACGACCCTGACGCCATCGACGAGCAGGACCTGGTGGAGCGGTTCGCGGGCGGTACGAGGCTCGAGTCAATAGCGGGGTAGCTCGTGCGCTGCATTCCATGCCTGATCCTCGCGGTCCTGGCCGTGCAGGGGTGCAAGTCGTGCCGCACCGAGCGAGTCGCGCCGCCGGCGCAGGCGGACGTGCTCCACGCCGAGCCGGCAGAGCCCGAACCCGAGCCGGATCCCTTCGCCGGCCTGGCCGCTGTCGATCCCGGCTCGCTCGGCCTCGTGAACCCCGATCCCGCCCTGGAGGCCGTGTCGACCTCGGCACTCATCAGCATCAAGGGCATGCTCATGAACGAGAAGCACGACGAGGCGCGCGAGAAGCTGGAGGAGCTCCTGGAGGTGCATCCGGGCCTCCTGGAGCCATCGTTCACGATGGCGGACTTGTTCCTGAGAGAGGGCGAGGTGGACGAGGCCGCCACGCTGATCGAGCACGTGCTCCTGGCGCGCTACCCGCTCTACGCGACGAAGCTGATCGCGACGCCGTCGTTCAAGTGGCTCGAGAAGAAGAACCCGGACGCCTGGAGAGACCTCATCGAGGCGCGCGAGGCCGCGCGCCGCGGCTGGGCGGAGGCCATGACCCGGCCAGGGGTGTTCCTCCTCGTCGCACCGCCCTACCCCGCGGACAAGCCGGGCGACCCGGACAGCGTGAAGCTCAACCGCGGCTGGGTCGTGTTCCTCGACGCGGAGACGGGCCGGTTCCTGCCCCTCACGCCGCGAGCGAACGCGGCCGGGTTCATCCTCGACAGGGGCGAGAAGAGGCTCATCGTCCTGACGTGGAAGAGATACGATCGAGAGACGCGCGACGAGGAGGGGGAGATCATGAGGCCCGCCCTGCTCCAGGGCGTGAGGATCGCCTCCGTCGACCTCACCACGTTCGAGACGAGCCCGTCGGTGGACCTGGGCGCCGATCTGGTCGAGGCGCGGATCTCGATCCGCTCCGGCCTCGTCCTCGCCACCGTCGTGAGGCTCGACTTCGAGGACAACGAGGGCGTGGAGACCAGCTACGAGATCGACTGCGAGAAGTTCGAGGCAAAACCCGCGCCCAAGGCGCCGCCGGGCCCCATGGACCTCATCGCGTCCTACGGCCGGATCGAGCCGCCCGCCCTGCCCTCGGCAGGCTTCGCCCAGGACGCCGACGCCCTGCCCGGCGGCTGGAGATGCGTCGAGCCCGGCGAGGGCGTGAAGCTGTGCGCCGTGCCCTCCGGGAAGGAGTCCGTGCTCCACGATCTCGTCCTGGAGAAGCCCGCAGAGGAGGACGCGGAGCCGGTCACGCTTGCAAAGGGCGTGGGCATCCTGCAGATTGACATCCTGTGACGGAGCGGTTCACGAGCCGCTGGGGGCTGCTCGCGGCCTGCATCGGGATGGCGATCGGCACCGGGAACATCTGGCGCTTCCCCCGGGTCGCCGCCGCGAACGGAGGCGGCGCGTTCCTCGTCCCGTGGGTGATCTTCCTGTTCGTCTGGAGCGTGCCGCTGCTCGTGGCCGAGTTCCACCTCGGCCGCACCTCGCGCCGCGGCCCGCTGGGCGCGTTCGGCGCCGCCGTCGGCCCGCGCTCGGCATGGATGGGGGGGTTCGTGGCGTTCACCTCGCTGTTCATCTTCGCCTACTACTCCGTGGTCACGGGATGGTGCTTCGGCTACCTCCTGTCGAGCGTCACGCGCTGGGACGCCATGGTGGGAGGCCCGGAGACGTACTGGTCCATCGTCAGCGAGTCCCACTGGTCCGCCCTGGGCCAGCTCGTCGGGCTGATCGCCGCGGCCCTCGTCATCCGCGTGGGAATCGCCTCGGGCATCGAGCGCGTGAGCAAGCTGCTGATCCCCGCGCTCTTCGTGCTCCTCGTCATCCTGGCCGGATACGCTCTCACCCAGCCGGGGGCCTCGCAGGGCGTGCGGTTCCTCTTCGTGCCCGACTGGTCGCTCCTGCTCGTGCCCTCGACGTGGCTCGAGGCCGCGAGCCAGTCGGCCTGGAGCACGGGCGCGGGCTGGGGCCTGCTCCTGGTCTACGCCGCGTACGCCCGCGACAAGGACGATCCCGTCACGACCCCCCTGCTCACGGGCATCGGCAACAACTCCGCCTCGATCCTCGCCGCCCTCGTGGTCCTGCCCACGACCTTCGCCCTGCTTCCCAGGACCCAGGCCCTCGAGGTCCTGGGTGCGGGCAACCAGGGACTGACGTTCATCACGATGCCGGGCCTGTTCGGCAGGATGCCGGGGGGGCAGGTCATCGGCACGTTCTTCTTTCTCGCCCTCTCCTTCGCCGCGTTCTCGTCACTGCTGTCCATGATGGAGCTCGGGGTGCGGACCCTCGGCGACCAGGGCATCGGCCGGGACCGGGCGACCTGGATCACGGCCGCGTTCGGGCTGGCCGTAGGTTTGCCCTCCGCCCTGTCCATGCCCGTGTTCAACAACCAGGACTGGGTGTGGGGCATCGGCCTGCTCGTCACGGGATTCTTGATCTCGCTCGGCGTCATCAAGAGCGGTCTCGGCAGATTCCTGGACGAGACGGTGGGTCCTCCCGGAAGGCGCCCCCTGGTTCGCATCTGGATCGGTGCGAGCATCGGAGGCATCATTCCCCTGACGTTCGTCGTGCTGCTCGGCTGGTGGTTCTACAAGGCCATCACCGAGTACGACCCCGAACTCTGGTGGAACCCGCTCCGCGAGTTCTCCGTCGGCACCTGCGTGGTCCAGTGGACGCTCGGCATCCTGATCGCGGTCCTCGCCTCGCGGCTCCTGCCGGGTCAGACCCCGACACATGACTGAGCCCGTCGAAGGGAGATGCGGTGCGCTCCGCCACCGAAGAACTGTATGGTGGCTCCGACCCCGCACCACCCTTCGCCACCATCATTCTTGCGCGACCTCGCGGTCCGTGTCCCTGCCCCACCGTGTTCCGAGCTTCTTTCCGTTGCCCTGAGAACCTGTGGCTCCTTCAGGGCCCGCACACGAGGAGCCGTCCATCGTCGAAGGCGGTGTGGAGGCGGCAGCGCCCCGCCGAGATCAACTCCGCCCATGCGGAGGCCTCGACACCGAGGTCGGCAAGCCACACGAGGCCCTGCTCGTCCACGATCTCCCGGAGCCTGCCCTCGGCCGTCTCCTTCCAGCCTCCCTGCAGGTCACTGATGCCGCACAGCGCGTGCACGCGGTGCCCGCCGTAGCGCCACTCGCGTGCTCCGGCCTCGACCTTGCCGGGGGGCTCGACCTCGTCGGACAGGTAGAAGCCGAGGAGCGAGTGCGCATCGTCCTGGACGATGACCACGGGCCTGGTCCCTTGCGAGCGGATGACGGAGGCCATGGCCGCCGCGCCCGTCCTCGAACCCTGGGCGTGCAGATCCGGGACCCCGTGGCTCGTGCTGTAGAACACGGCCGCGGCGCACAGGGCCGCGGCCAGGAATCCGGCGGCGCCTCCCGCCGCCACGTTCCGGACCATCCGGGTGCGGGCGGACAGGAGCCGATCGGCGAGCAGGCGCGGCCCGTGCACGGCGCCGACCATGGCCACGATGGAGAGGAGCGGAACGGCCGCGGCCATGTAGACCCCGCGCATGCGCAGGACGGGAGCGGCCGCCAGCACGCCGAGCGGGATGAGCCAGGCCGCGCATGCGGTCCAGATGCCCTTGCTCTCGTGCAGGACGACGACGGCGCTGCCGGCAAGGGCGAGCGCGAGGAGCATGATCGTGAAGTGGACGCCCGATGCCCCGACGGCGCTGGTGACGATCTCGCCCACCGGCCCCGCACCCCACAGGGCCTCCGGTGCCGCCGCGGCGTGGGCGCGCACGCCCCGGTCCATCATGACGCCCTTGAAGAAGTAGACGATGGGCAGCGAGCCGAGCACCGAGGCGACGACGAGCCCCTTTCCGAGCGCGACGGCATGGGAAGACGCGGGCCGCCTCGTCCATGCGATCGCGGCGTCCGCCGCTTGCAGGGCCAGGAGGATGACGCCGAAGTAGTGCGTCCACAGTACCGCCGCGTCCACGAGCCCCAGAACCATCCAGCGCGCCCGCGAGGGCTCCCTGCGCAGCTCGAGATGGGCGAGGAGGACGAGGGGTGCGACGAGCAGAAACAGCGCATGCGATCCCACCCTGGCGCCGGTGTCGACGAGCGACGTCGCGGTCGCGGCGACGAGGCACGCACCCACGCCCACCGTCCTGCCGCCCAGCTCGCGGCCCAGGGCGGCCACGGCCGGGATCGAGAGAACCGAGGCCAGGACGAACGGAAGCCTGAGCGTCGTCTCGTCCCTTCCCGCGGCCAGCGCGGCATGCAGGAGCAGGGAGGTCATGGGAGGGTGGCGGTAGTCGAAGCGCTCCATGCTCAGGAGATCGTAAGCGGAGCTCGCCGCGAGCTGGATGCGCCACGTGGCCGCACCCTCGCGCAGCGGCAGGTCGATCCCGCCGGCTCGCAGATGGGCGCCGACGGCCGCGATGACGACCACGGCCGCAAGGAAGGCCCACTCCCTCGTCTGGAGGGGCACACCGGACCCGAGCCGCCTCCACGCGGCCCCGAGCAGGCAGAAGAGCACCGCGATCCCGAGCACCGCCGGCCAGGGAAACCGCAGCGAGGGGCGACTCGTCACCGCGAGATATCCGAGACCACGGCACGCCTCGTCCTGTCCCGATGCCGCCCCGACCAGGGCGCCAACCGCCGCGGCGAGAGGCGCAGGCGTCTCGTCGCTGGACTGGACCTCGAGCTCGTAGATGACGTTGCAGTGGAGCGTGCGCAGGAAGGCGGGCGAGGCGCGGTCGAGCCGGTAG
>JAFDER010000492.1 GCA_019310245.1 Deltaproteobacteria bacterium | reverse complement strand
TCGTGGCCCCGCAGGACCACTCGCCCGCCGCGTAGGAACCGATCATCGTCCTGTCGGCCGAGAACGTCCCGTCCGTGATGCGGACGTCCTTGAGGGGCAGCTCGAGCAGGAACGTCTCGTAGTCCCAGTTGAAGATCGGAACGTCGATGTTGAACGAAGGCTCCGCGGTGGGCCAGGAGAAGTCGTCACCGGAGATGTCCAGGTTGCCCGTGACGTTCGGGTATCCCGGATCGTTCCAGAGCGGGTAGCAGCCGTTGTGGTCCACGTCCTCCACCTCTCCGGCCCCCGTCATGAAGCCCATGGTCCCGTCCGTGTCCGTGGTCCCGTCATCGACTTCCGTGAACCGGATGAGCCACAGGAAGGTCTCCTGGTTCATGGCTTCCCTGATGATCCCGTCCTCGAGCGCCGGGTTGTTCAGCCTGTCCGGCGCGGTCAGATCGAGCATGGTCATGCGGTAATGGGGATTGAGCGGGTCCTGGTCCTGCCGGCAGCTCGACGGCTGCTCGCTCGTCGCATCGGTGGACCCATCCGGATCGCCGTCGCCGTTCTCGCCACAGCCAGCCAGCGCAAGTACAATAACAATAGAGATTGCATTCACGGGCAGTTTCATTCCTCTCCTCCGGTTTTCCTGGTTCAATGATTATACGGGATAGCAGGTCGGGGGGGTAGGATCAATAGTTGAGCAGCCCCCTGACGAACACGAAGCGGCGCAGCAGCTCCCTTCGCTCCATCTCGAGCACGGGTCCGGGCTCGAAGTGCTCCACGGTCCACGAGGCGAGCGCCGAGCCATAGACCAGGGCCCTGTGCACCGCCCGCTGATCGATGGTTCTCTCGACGGCCAGCGATCCGAGGAACGCTCCCGCGAAGCTGTCGCCCGCGCCCGTCGGGTCGACCACGTTCTCGACCGGATAACACGGGCAGATGAAGGGTCGACCCTCGTGCAGGAGCAGGGCGCCCTGTGCCCCCATCTTCACCACGACCGTCGCGGGCCCGCGATCCGAGAGCCTCCTCGCCGCCGCCAGCGGATGGCTGCTGCCCGTCATCTGCATGGCCTCCTCGTCGTTGACGAGCAGGATGTGGACCTTCCCGACAAGCTCGAACACTTCGTCCGGCACGGTGTCGAGCCAGAGGTTCATCGTGTCCATGGCCACCAGCGTCCCGGGCTCGAGCATCGTCAGGACGCGCCCCTGCAGGACCGGAGCGATGTTGCCGAGAAAGGCGATCCGTGGCGAACGGAACGACGCCGGAAGCGTGGGATCGAAATGCTCGAACACGCCAAGCCGCGTGTCCAGGGTCTCCCGGGACGAGAAGTCGGCGCTGTAGCGGCCCGCCCAGAAGAAGCTCTCGCCCTCCGCCCTCACGACGCCGTCCGTGTCCACGCCGTGACGGCGAAGATGTGCGAGCCACTCCTCGGGATAGTCGCTCCCCACGATCCCCACCATGAGAGACCGCGAGAAGTGGGATGCGGCCGCGCAGGCGAAGTTGGCGCTGCCGCCGAGGATCCTCTCGCGCTTCTCGGACGCGGTCTCGATCGTGTCGAAGGCGACCGAACCGACGACGAGAACGCTCACCGCACTCTCCCGATGATGGGAGCGAGGCGCTTCATGGTCTCCTCGGGGACCAGCTCCGGGTCCGTGACGATCGCGTGCTCGAGCGCCGAGGCGCACCTGCATCCCTCACGGTCCGGCAGACCCTGGACCGCCTCGGCGATGATCTTCCTTGCCTTGACCACGTTGGACTTGAGGGTCGAGATGATCTCCTCGATGGTCACGTCCCCGTGATCCGTGTACCAGCAGTCGTAGTCCGTGGCGAGGGCGATGGTCGCGTAGCAGAGCTCGGCCTCCCTCGCCAGCTTGGCCTCGGGCAGGTTGGTCATGCCGATGAGGTCCGCTCCCCAGTGCCGGTACAGGTTCGACTCGGCCCTCGTCGAGAAGGCCGGCCCCTCCATGCAGCAGTACGTGCCCTTCTCGTGGACCTTGACTCCTGCCTTGCGGGCCGCACCGATGAGATGCGCCGCGAGCGACGGGCAGACGGGATCCGCGAACTCCACGTGCCCCGCGATGCCGTCCTCGAAGAACGTGTTCACCCGCAGCCTCGTGCGGTCGATGAACTGGTCGACCACGATGGCGTCGCCGGGATGGATGTCCTGTCTCAGCGAGCCCACCGCGCTGACCGAGATGACCCACTCGGCGCCCAGGACCTTCAGTGCGTACACGTTCGCCCTGTAGGGAACATGCGTGGGCGTTAACCTGTGGCCACGGCCGTGGCGCGGCAGGAACAGCACCGTCACCTCACCCAGACGACCCTTCAGGATCGCGTCGGAGGGATCCCCGAAGGGTGTCTCGACGCGCACTTTCTCGAGCTCCTCCATGCCTTCCATCTCGTAGAGGCCCGTGCCTCCGATCACGCCCACGATGCGCTCACTCATGCTGCGTCTCCATGTTGAATAGCGGCTGAAATTACACTATGTTACGCCAGTGGACAAGGAGGCGGGATGGCGAGCCTGACGTGGAGCACACCCGAGAAGGACAAGAAGCGGTACATCTTCTACAAGAAGGCCACCTCCATCGGCGCGTCCGTGGACAACGACATCGTCATGCCCAAGAGCGCGAGCTGCCAGCCCCACCATGCACGAGTGATCTTCGACGGCCGCGACTTCTCGGTCGTCGCCGTGGACAAGGGTGCATCCGTCATCCACAAGAAGAAGCGCAAGTCGAAGTGCCGCCTCAAGGACGGTGACAGCGTCACGATCGGCGACGTGGAGATGCGCTTCGACGTGCTGGACACGGACGTCGCCGTCCAGGAGATCCGCAGGGATGAGAACCACCACGGGGGGATGGTCACGACCGACGACCAGGCGGAGCTCAAGGGGCTCCGGAGGCTCTGCGACTTCTCGCGCGTGCTGATGAGCAAGACCGAGCTGCCCCA
>JAFDER010000491.1 GCA_019310245.1 Deltaproteobacteria bacterium | reverse complement strand
AGTAGTCGTAAGGGTAGTTCTGCCACCCGTAGCCGTCGGAGGACGGGTATGCGATCTCCTCGATCGTGTAGCTCGTCGCGTTCGAGGCGTTGTAGTCCGTGATCCACTCCGGTACGCCGCCGTTCCAGATGCAGCCGCCCGTGGAGTGGTGAAGGTAGACAACCGAGGCGTCCGGACCCAGGTCCACGCCCACGGGAGGCTCTCCGGCCGGGTCGGAGGCCGGATCTGCGGCGGGCTCGACGGCAGGATCGTCTGCCGTATCAGGCGCTGCGTCCGGTTCTCCGGCCGCATCACCGTCTGCGCTTCCTGCCCCGGAGCCTCCTGCGCAGGCCGCGGCAGCAAGGAGCGCGACGAGCAGGACGGGCAACGCCTTCGAGTCCATGAGTGGTTCCTTTCGCTGTGGGAGATTGTATCGGGCGTCGGCCTCGTGTCAAATGACGCGGCCCGCGCGCCTGGCGTCAGGCGGCCGAGGCGAGCTTGTAGGCCCGGACCGAGGCCTCGAACACGAGCCTGTGCAGCGACAGCCTCTCCTCGCCTTCCTCGACGTGGATGCGGTCCGGGTGGTGATGCTTGGCCAGCTCGAGGAACGTGGAGCGGACCTTCTCGGGATCCGCGTCCCCGGACAGCCCCAGGGCGTGCCGGGGATCCTCGCTGGTCGTGAGCCTCTCGAGCAGCAGTCTCAGGTCGTCGTTGTCCACGGACGGCCGCCCGATCGAGGCCGCGAGCTCCTCGGACCTCCACCTGTTCGGCTGTCTCGGGATGGACTTGAGGAACTGCGGGCCCGACCAGAGCCGGTAGCGGCCCTCGACGAGGGGCAGGAACTCGGCGGCCCTGAGGCTGATCTGCTCCTTGAGCGCCCAGTCCACGAACTTCCGGTGGACGATGCCGTGCTCCACGAGCACCTCGCCCGAGCGTCCCGGGTTGAGGGCCAGGGTCTTTTTCAGGTGCTCGGCGTCGCCCTTGAGCGGCGCCCCGAGAAACGCGAGCACCTCTCCGAGGAGCCATGGCGTTGAGCCCGGGAACGCATGGATGGGCACGCCCGAGCGCATGGCGAGCCTGTAGACCCGGGAGCCCGAGTAGATCTCCCACATGCCCGTGACCCTGCAGGCCGAGAGGTCGAGCAGGACGCGCGCGGCCCCCTCTTCTCCGATCTCCCCGCCCATCCACTTCACATCCCTGGCATCGAACAGATGCCTCCTCCGCTCTTCCATGGCCCCCAATCTACCCGAGCCGGCTGCATGTTCTCCAGAAATCGGCGCGGCCCGGCCTCCATCCACCGCGGTGCGAATCCGCACCGATCCTGTCCCGGATTGAAGATCCGCCGTCCGTGCGCCGGTCCGAGTGGACTAGAGTTCATGAGTAGACAGAGGTGTGGAATGAACAGGCATGCATCAAGGCTCGTCACGGTCCTGCTGGTCCTTTCCCTCGCCGCCCTGCCGGTCTTCCTCGGCCTTGCCGACGGAGCGGACGACAAGGCCCCCGGATCCCTCTCGGCACTGCAGATATTGAAGAAGTGCGACGATTTCCACCACGGGTACGAGGACTCGTACATGAAGCTGCTCACCGTGATCAAGGACAAGGACGGCAACAAGAGCGAGCTCGGGTCCGAGATGTGGGAGAAGGGCGAGAAGAGGCTGATGGTATTCAGCGATCCTCCCGACATCTCGGGAATGGCCGTGCTCACGAAGGATATCGACACGATCTACGTCTACGAGCCGGAGTTCAACAAGGTGCGCCGCGTGGCGGCCCACGCCAAGAAGCAGACCATGTTCGGCATGGACTACACCATGGACGAGTCGGCCCAGATGCACCTGCACAAGCAGTACGATGTCAAGATGCTGAGCGAGGACGCGACCGAGGCCGTCCTGCTCCTCGAGCAGAAGTCCGGGCTGGACAAGGCGTGGCCCAAGCTCAAGGTCTTCGTGGACAAGGAGAATCACTGGATCTCGAAGAAGATCGAGTACCTCGACAAGAAGGGCAAGAAGCACAAGACCGAGGTGCGCAAGGGCGTCAAGAAGATGGGCGGACGTACCGTGACGTCGATCATGGCCATGAAGGACCACGGCAAGAAGCACTCCACCACCATCATCATGAAGGCGGCCAAGTTCAACAAGGGCCTCTCGGACAAGATGTTCACCAAGCGCTACCTCGTCCGCGAGGAGTAGCCTTCTGACACGCATCTGAAACATATCGTATCACTTCATCGCTTGCCTTCCATGCATCTCTCCTTATGTTACCGGATAGGTCGTCTATTCGGAAACTGAGCCATCACTAAGAAGTTGATGGCTTCATAGGGAATCCGGATGGCTGTGCCCCGGGATTCCGGATTGAAACGATTTGAATTGAAGAGGGGAAGGGTATGCGAAAGCTCGTGATTCTCGGTGCCGGGACGGCTGGCACCATGATGGTCAACAAGCTCCACGACGAGCTGGATCGCTCCGAGTGGCACATCACGATCGTGGATCAGCACGAGATTCACTACTATCAGCCCGGATTCCTGTTCATCCCGTTCGGGATCTACTCGAAGCGCGACGTGGTCAAGCCGAAGCGGGACTTCCTCCCCGCGGGCGTCGACGTGGTCATGTCCGGAATCGACAGGATCGATCCCGACGCCAACCGCGTCCTGCTCGATGGCGGTGCGGTCCTGCCCTACGATTACCTGATCATCGCGACGGGCGCCTCGATCCGGCCGGACCTGACCGAGGGGCTCCAGGACGGGCGCTGGCACAAGGACGTTTTCGATTTCTACACGATGGAAGGCGCCGTGGCGCTGGCCGAGAGGTTCAAGGGATGGGATGGGGGACGGCTGGTCGTGAACATCGCCGAGATGCCCATCAAGTGTCCCGTGGCTCCGCTCGAGTTCGCGTTTCTGGCGGACTGGTACTTCACCGAGCAGGGCCTGCGCGAGAAGGTTGACATCCACTACGTGACACCT
>JAFDER010000490.1 GCA_019310245.1 Deltaproteobacteria bacterium | reverse complement strand
GTCTCGCCGTGTTCGGTGGCTACCCGGCGCTCTGGCACGAGGTCGATCCTGTCGAGAAGGCAGGCGTTCTTTCCACCATATATGAGACGTACGTGAGAAGGGACGTCGTGGATTTCCTCGGGGTCCGCAACGCGTCCGGCTTCAACGACCTCGTGCGGGTGCTTGCGGGGCAGGCGGGAGGCCTCGTGAACTACTCCGCTCTGTCCTCTCTCGCCGGCGTGGACGTCAAGACGGTCAGGAGCTACCTGGAGATCCTGGAGCAGACCTACGTGATCCACATCCAGAGGCCCTATGCCACGAACCCGCGCAAGGAGATCCGCAAGAGCCCCAAGTGCCCTTTTGTGGACAACGGGCTGCTCAACGCCGCAATGGGCGATTTCTCGCCGCTCGAGGACAGCAGCGACCCCGGCCCTCTTCTCGATAACCTCGTGGTGTCCGAGATCTCGAAGGCCACCGACGCCCGCACCCGCTACTGGCGCACCACATCGGGCGCCGAGGTGGACGTGATCGTCCAGCACCCGGATCGCGTCGTTCCCATCGAGGTCAAGTCCGTTCACCTGCGCCGTCCCGTGCTCGGCCGCGGCTTCAGGAGCTTTCTGGTGAAGTACGAGCCGGAACGCGCCTTCATCCTTCACCGCGGAGCCCGATTCCAGGATAAAACAGGGAAGACGCTGGTCGATTTCCTCCCCGTCCACGAGGGTCTTCTCCTCCGGCCGTGGGGATGAAGGACGGCGCTGCCACTGCTTGACAACCCCGGGAAACCGGCGAAGATGGGAGTCACGCGGATCGGGATCCCGCCGGGCTCTGGAACCTCCGGCCGGTCTTGATTGCAGCGGGGCGGGTGGGTGCGAATCGTCCGACAACCGCTCGGACGCGCGCGCTGTGATCCGGGCCACGAAGGAGGTTCAACCATGACCCTGACCATCACCGGAACAGACCTGACGACCGACGACGTGGTGTCCGTCGCCCGCGAGGGACGCAAGCTCGAGCTGCACGCGGACGCCGTCGGGCGCATCAAGCACTGCCGCTCGTTCATCCAGGAGCGCATCGAGGCGCACGAGATCATGTACGGCGTCAACACCGGCATCGGCGAGTTCTCCGAGGTGGTGCTCGACGACGACCAGATGAAGGACTTCCAGCGCTACCTCATCTACAACCACGCCGCCGGCATCGGCGAGCCGTTCCCCGTGGAGATCGTCCGCGCGGCCATGACGACCCGGGTCAACGTCCATTCAAAAGGCTACTCAGCCATCCGGATCGAGATCACGCAGCTCATGGTCGACATGCTCAACAAGGGCGTGACGCCCGTGGTCTGCACCAAGGGCTCGGTCGGGGCATGCGGGGATCTCGCGCCCATGAGCCAGATCGCGCTGGCGATGCTCGGCGAGGGGGAGGCCTTCTACGAGGGCGAGAGGCTCCCGGCGGACAAGGCGCTCGAGAAGGCGGGCCTGAGGCCCGTGGTGTTCGAGGCCCGCGACGGGCTCGGCATCATCAACGGCTCGAACGTGATCGCGGGCATGGGCTGTCTTGCGGTCCACGACGCCGAGCGGTTCATCCTGCAGGCCGAGATCGCCTGCGCCATGACCCTCGAGGCGCTCGTCGCCAACATGAAGCCGTACGACACGAGGCTCCACTCGCTGCGTGGATTCCAGGGGGCCGTGACCTGTGCTTCCAACCTCAGGAAGATCATGGACGGATCGGACCTCGTCACGGGCAAGTTCAAGACGCGCGTGCAGGACGCCTACTCGATGCGCTCCAGCCCCCAGGTCATCGGCGCGGCGCGCGACCATCTGCGCTGGACCAAGAGCCAGTTCGAGGTGGAGATCAACGGCGTGGGGGACAACCCGCTGTTTCTGGCCGACGACCACATCGTGCTCACGGGCGCGAACTTCCAGGGCACGCCCGTCAGCCTGCCTCTCGACACTCTCGGCGGCGCGGTCAACATGGTGTGTATCCTGTCCGAGCGGCGGCTCAACCGGCTCACGAACCCGGCGCTCTCCGCCGGCCTGCCCGCCTTCCTCACGAAGGGTGCGGGCATGTTCTCCGGCCTCATGCTCAGCCAGTACACGGCGTGCATGCAGGTCGTGGAGCAGAAGATCCTCTCCACGCCGGCCTTCAACCAGTCCATCCCCGCCGCCGCCGACCAGGAGGACTTCGTGTCCATGGGCATGAACTCGGCCCTCAAGACCCGCCACATCCTCGAGGTGGCCAACGGCGTCATCTGCATCGAGATGATGGCTGCGGCCCAGGGCCTCGACTTCCGGGAGTTCACGCCGGGCACGGGCACGGCCGCCGCCAAGGCCGAGGTGCGCAAGGTCGTCGAGTTCCTCGACATCGACCGCCCGCTCTTCACCGATCACAACGCCATGCTCGCGATCGTCGCAGACCTCAAGCCTCTCGCGGCCGTCGAGGAGACGGTCGGCGCGCTCACCATCTACTGAGCCGGCTCTCGTCCCTTCTCCCTGCTCGCCTTCTTCTTCGTGAGCTTCACGACGAGGTCCGCGACGAGATTGTTTCCCTCTGGCGAGAAGAAGTGCAGGTCGTAGGCGGGCGGGCCGTCGCCGTCCGTGCTCCTGAAGAGCACGATGAGGTCCTTGTCCACCCAGGCGGTCATGCTCTCGGTGCGTGCGTCCGCCTGCCTCGGTCCCGTGACCGCTCCCCTGGCCATCCAGGTGGGATCTCCGAACGTCTCGAGGAGCCTTTCGCGCATGACCGACGGTGGAACGGCCTCGTCGCCGGGCTCCACCAGGTCCACGGGGTCGGCGTAGTAGATGGGCTGAAACGAGTAGAGGCGGTTCCTGTGGAAGTAGAGCCTGAGTCCGTAGACCGAGGACAGGGGGCGGCCGTCCGATTTCTCGGTCTCCATGATGACGAGCGGAGGCGTGTATCCCAGGATGGGGACGAGCATGAGGGCGTGCTCGTCCTCGTCGAGGATGGGGAACGCCTCGAGGCGGGAGGGGATCAGGGTGAAGCCCACGGCCTCCAGCGCCTCGCGGGCCTCTGCCTCGCGCATCATGACCGTCAACCCGTTCCAGTCGTGCTTCGGCAGCCGGTGCTCCTCCTCCTGCCGGGGCAGGACCTCGGGGGCCTCGGTCTCGTCCGGCGGCGAGGCGTCGGGAAGGGCAGGCTCGCGCCCGCAACGCGAGCAGGAGGCGGCCCAGGCGAGGGCGAGGACGGGCAGGAGCGTGGCGGCCTTCATCAAGCTGGACTATATCAAGAATAGGCTACAAGTTGACTGCCCTTGCAGGTCATTGTATCTACGAATCTATCCGGAGGTAGTGAATGTACAGGATTCTTGCTCTCGCGCTCCCGGCCCTCGCGCTGCTCGCGGTCGTGTTCGCCTCGGGGTGCAAGCAGACGCGCCCCATTCCGGCCTACCAGCCGCTCCTGGCACTGGAGGCGGCGACTGCCAAGCCGGCCTCCATCATGGAGATGTACCGGCCTTCCTGGTCCGGCCCGAAGCCCCAACCGAAAAGGGGCGGGGGTTGAGGCGCCAGGGCCAAGACCCCGGTCGGGGTCAAGGGCAAGAAGGCCGCCAAGTACAAGCATGGAGGAAAAGCCTCCGCTCCGCGCATCGCGGCACCTGGGGGAAACAAGCCGGGCGTGGTGTCGGCCACGCCACCCAGTCCCTATCCGCCCAAGCCGATGCCCGCACCGGTCAAGCCCCCGTCGGGGCCGTGATCCTGTAGATGAGTACCGCCCGAGCGGGCGGGGATCAGAATCCGCTGCAGTTCTGGACCTGAACGGCGCCCGAGCTGATGGACATCGTGTTCGGGATGCCTCCCGTGGACACGTTCGTCTCGAACTCG
>JAFDER010000489.1 GCA_019310245.1 Deltaproteobacteria bacterium | reverse complement strand
AATTACTTGATACAATTCAGGAATGTGTCCCGCCGACATTCGAGGGCGTTGCGCGAACTCGGATCGCTGGGCGACGATCCGGAGCACGTCGCCGTGATCCTCGCCTCCATCGTCGAGAAGGAGGCCGTGAGGACCGAGGAGATGCCGCTCATTGCCGGCGTGTTCCTCAACAGGCTGCTCGACGCGAAGTTCAAGTCGCACCTGCTCCAGGCGGATCCCACGGTGTCCTACGGTTGCGTGGCCAGCGTGCCCCTTCCCACCTCTTGCACGGGCTTCACGGGCAAGCTGGGACGCAGCCACCTCGGTGACGCGACCAATCCCTACAACACGTACCAGCACCCGGGCTTGCCTCCCGGACCCATCTCCAACCCGGGAATCGCCGCTCTCGAGGCGGTCCTCGACCCCGCGGACACGAAGTACATGTACTTCGTGGCCCGCGGCAACGGCACCCATCAATTCTCGACGACCCTCGAGCAGCACAAGGCGGCCGTGAAGAAGTACCGCGATGGAGATTGACGAGGTCCTCGACGGGATCGACGCGGCGCTCGACGACGGCAGACGCGAGGAGGCCGCGAAGCTGGCCGGCAAGGCCGTGGGCCGCTTCCCGGACAGTCCCGATGCGTGGGGGCTGATGGGCGAGGCGCTCGAGGGGCTCGGCGATCTCGCGTCCGCCATGCAGGCCTTCATGAAGGCGCTCGAGCTCGACCCGGACTGGGCCACGGGGCATGCCCGCGTGGCGGGGCTCCACCTGGAGATGGGAGAGCTCCAGCCGGCCTCGGAGCGGATCGAGAGGGCCTTCGACCTCGACGGCATGGACCCCGAGGCCAACTACGCCTTCGCCATCCTGTGCGAGGTCGAGGGCGAGCTCGAGACCGCGGCCGGGTTCTACCGGGCCGCCGGCGAGCTGGAGCCGGAGCGGTTCTTCGTCCCCACGCGCGTCTCCATGGACAGGTTCGAGGCCATGGCCTCGGTGGCCGTGGAGGACCTGCCCGAGAAGGTCAGCACGTTCATCGGCGACGTTCCCATCATCATCGAGGATCTGCCCGAGCGCGACGGGTCCGGCCGGTTCGTCAACGACGCCCCTCTGCTCCTGGGCGAGTGCATCGGCGATCACCGCGAGGAGGCCGGCGCCCTCGATCCCGTGACGTGCATGCCGCCGCGCATCGTTCTCTACAAGCTCAACCTCGAGCGCGCCTGTGCCGACGAGGACGAGCTTGCGGAGCAGATCCGCATCACCGTGCTGCACGAGCTGCTCCACTGCCTCTGCCTCGACGAATCAGAGGTCGCCTCGCGAGGCCTTCGCTGAACGGGAGACACGCCATGACGATCGACAAGGACACACTTCTCATCGTGAAATCCGACCAGTTCGGTGCGGACGAGCCCGATCTCGGCGCGAAGCTCACGCAGGCCTTCTTCGCGTGCCTGCTCGAATCCGGAAGCCTTCCGGACGAGATGATCTTCATGGCGCGCGGCGTCTTCCTGGCCACCGAGGGCACGCCCGTGCTCGACATGCTCGAGAAGATCGCCGGGGCGGGCACCCGCATCTCTTCCTGCGGCACGTGCCTGGACTACTACGACCGTCGCGAGAAGCTCGTCGTGGGCGTGCCCGGGACCATGAAGGGCACGGTGGAAGCCATCCAGACCCACGCAAAGGTCGTCCAGCCCTGAGACGGCCTGCCTGGAGAGTGAGGCGAGGCATGGAGAGGCGAGTCACCTTCCCGTCCGGCAGGATCACCCTCGAGGGTCTGCTCTCGATTCCCGGATCCTGCGCCACGGCCGTGGTCGTCTGCCACCCGCATCCTGCCTACGGCGGCGAGATGCACAACAACGTCGTGCAGGCCCTCGTCGACGCTTTCGAGGATCGGGGCGACGCCACCCTGCGCTTCAACTTCCGCGGCACGGGCGGGAGCGGCGGCACGCACGGCGGCGGTGCCGCAGAGATCGAGGACGTCGCCTCGGCCGTGGACTTCCTGCTCGCGGAGTCCGGGGTCTCCCTCGTCGCCGTGGCAGGCTACTCGTTCGGCGCCATCGTGGGCATGCACTCGGGCATGGAGGACGACCGCGTCACGGCCCTCGCCGGCATCGCCCTTCCAGTGGGCATGATGGACGGCTCGTTCCTCCTGACCTGCGCCAAACCCAAGCTCCTCGTCGCCGGCGACCGCGACGAGTTCGGACCGCTCCGCGCCGTCCGGGACCTCTTCGACCGCATCCCGGAGCCGAAGACGATGAAGGTCGTCCCGGGCGCCGACCACTTCTTCCTCGGCCTCGACTCCGAGGCCGCCCGCCACGCCTCGGCCTTCCTGGACGATCTCTGGGCCTCCTGACCGGCGGGATCTTTCGACCGTCCGGGGCTATACTGTAGCGCTGTGAACCTGAATCTCGCGAGAGCCGTGACGATGACCGTCCTGGCGGCGGCGTGCAGCGGCAGGTCCGGAACTCCGGACGCGGACGCGCAGGCCGATCCCGACGTGGCGGACGACGAGGGCTCGATCGAGGTGATCGACGTCCTCGAGGATGGGGACGGAGGGCCCGTGGACGTCTTGGAGGAGATCGATCCCCTCCTCATCACGGATCTCGTGGTCGAGCCGAACCCGAACTCCGTGCTGAGCTTCTGGGTGGCGTGGAGCACGAATCGGTCCGCCTCTTCTTCCGTGGAGTACGGGGAGGATCCCTCCTACGGCTTCACCCGGGGCACGGAGGACCTCGCCCTGGAGCACAGGGTTCTCGTCGTTGGCTGCCCCGCGGAGACGGACATCCATTTCAGGGCCGTGAGCCGGGACGCGGATGGGATCGAGGCGGCGAGCCCGGACACGGTCCATGCGACGGGAACCCTGCCCGACTGGTTCCCGGAGATCACGCTCGACGTGCCTCCCTCCGGTGAGGCCCAGCCCGGTGTGACGCTCATGAACGTCTCGCACGGCACGGTCGATCTGCCCACGCTC
>JAFDER010000109.1 GCA_019310245.1 Deltaproteobacteria bacterium | reverse complement strand
CAGGTCGTAGCCTCCGGCCCTCGAGTCCATCCACGCGAGAGCGAACCCCTCTGCGGACCAGGCGAGGCTCACGTTCTGGCTGTGGCCGGGCGCCGACGTGATGCGGCGAGCCGGCCCGTCGAATGCGCCGTGGTAGCCAAGCTTCTGGAAGTAGATCTCCATGTTGCCGTCGCGGTCGTCCTCCCAGGCCACGGCGAATCCGGAGTCGGTCGCCACGATCGAGGGCCAGCCCGAGAAGCCCAGGGCCCGCGTGATCATCACGGTGTCGCCCCAGTCCGACATGAAGGGGGGAGGCCAGCTGAAGTCCAGGAAGAAGAGCTCGTAGTCCCCCTCCTCGTTGACCCGGAACGCGACGCCGATGCGGTCCGCAGACGGACAGTAGGCGGCGTCGATGTCGAGGATCGTGGTCCAGAAGGAGAGGATGCCGTGCTCGCTGCCCGTCACGGTACCGTCCGCAGACACCGGGTAGCCGATGATGGCCGAGCCCTCGCCGTAGGGCACGACCACGAGGACGGCGAAGCCGGTGCCGACCGGGACGATGACCGCGTCCAGCGGTATCATGTCTCCCATATCGACGATGCTCGTGTTGAACGTGGCCGACGCCGCACCCGGTACGATCGCGCCCGCGTGCAGCTCGCGGCCGGTCGACGTCTCCGCGATCCACGCGACGCCCCAGCTCGTGTCGCCGGGGGCCAGGGACGGCGAGGATGGCTCCTCTCCCGGCCCCGAGAGGTCAATGGGCGCGCCCGTGGACACCCAGGCGTCCTCGTCGATGGCGCCGTCGCAGTCGTTGTCCAGGCCGTCGCACACCTCGCGCGCACCGGGGTGGATCGAGTACGTCTCGTCGTCGCAGTCCGTTCCCCCGCAGGGCGTGGTGTCGTCCACGGAGAATGCGGCCGCGTGGCCGTCGCCGTCCATGTCCAGCGGGATCTCGATGCAGCCGCCGAACTCCTCGGAGCAGCGGCCCATCATGCAGGCGTCCTCGCTCGTGCAGTCGAGCTCCACGGTGTAGCAGCAGTAGGCCTCGGCGTAGGAGCCCCAGCCGCACTCCTCGCGCCCCGGGCAGGTCAGGCCGTTGTCGCAGTCGTTGTCCGTGACGCAGGAGAAGCACTCCGTCTCCCAATCGGGAGGCGTCTCGGTGGAAGCCGGATCCATCCCCAGCGGATGCGCGACGTCGACCTTGATCGTCTCGCTCTCGACCAGACCCTCGCGTCCACGAACCGTCAGCGAGTAGACCGAGGGGTCGTCGGCAGTTCCCTCCCAGAACGTGACGGGCGTGAAGGTGGCATGGTTCGATGCATCGATGCTTGCCGTGTGCTCCCAGTCGCCTCCCCAGGTCTCGTGGTGGATGTACAGCGTGAGTTCCTCACCCGGTTCCATGGACTCGGCCGCGACCTCGACGGTGTACTGGATGTGATCCGAGAAGTCGTCGTTGATGTCGTCGTAGGGGGTGATGAGCTGCTCGTTCATGGGAGAGACGAATACGATCACCCCCCCCTCATCCATGAGCCCCAGGTCCCCCTTGGCCGCGCACCCGGCGATGACGGAGGCCGCAAGAGCACAGAGAAGGATCGTGCTTTTCATTCTTCCACCTCGCATTCGAGCTGCTGGAAGAGCGCGGCGCTCGTCGAGCCTCCGTCGCTCTCGACCCACATGACGCCCCGGCTCGTGAGGGTCTCGCCCATGGCCGGAGCGAAGATCAGCGTCTCCTCGCGGTCCAGCTCGAGGCCCGGATCGATGTCGTCCGGCGGCGGGACGGAGGATGGCGCCACGGCCGTGAGCCCCACGTGGAACAGGCCCTCCTCCAGGCCGGCGTAGGCGATGGCGTACTGGTCGCCGTGTCCGTCGTAGGCCAGGGCCGGGTACCAGGACTTCTCGGGCCCGGACGTGATGGAGAGCTCGGGGCAGGTGCGCGCGCCCGAGACGTTCAGGCACGAGAACAGCATGTCGTAGCCGCCCGCCCTCGAGTCCATCCAGGCGAGCCCGTAGCCCGAGGGCGATGCCGCGAGCGAGACGTTCTGGCTGTCGCCGGGCGCCGACGTGATGCGGCGGGCCGGCCCGTCCAGGACTCCGGAGCCGTTCATCGTGGCGAAGTAGATCTCGGTGTTGCCGTCGCGGTCGTCCTCCCAGGCCACCGCGAAGCCGGTGGAGATGCCCACGGCCGAGGGTCTGCCGGAGAACCCGGCGGCCCACGTCAGTCTCCTGAGATGGTCGCCCCAGGCGGGAGAGGTGGGGGGCCAGTCGACTCCCAGGTAGTACAGCTCGTAGTCCCTGTTGAGGTCGGAGCGCAGGAAGAAGCCGATGCGCCCCGTGGCCTTCTGCTCGGCGGCCGTGACGTCGAGCACCGAGGCTCCGACGTCGAGCACCACGACCTGGCCTCCCGGGATCGTGCCGTCCGCGTTCATGAACACGCCCACGATGGAATTGGCGTCGTAGCGCTGCTGAGTCCAGGCCACCACGAAGCCGGCGCCGGACTCCACGACGAGCACCTGCTCGGGGGCGCTCGGCGTGGTGGTGATCGTCGTGATCGATGCGATGGGTCCTGCGGGGTCGGGGACGATCGTTCCCGTGCGGATCACGGGGCCGGTGCCGTCGTCCGAGAGCCAGGCCACGGCCCAGGACGCGTCGTTGACGGCGAGCGAGGTGGAGTAGGGCTCCTCGCCCGGATCCGAGAGAACGAGCACGTCCCCGTCCGGGACCCAGGCGTCCTCGTCGATGGCGCCGTCGCAGTCGTTGTCCAGGTCGTCGCACCGCTCGCGCGCACCCGGGTGCACGGAGTAGTCGGAGTCGTCGCAGTCGTCGTGGCCGCACGAGACGGGGGAGTGTCCGTCCCCGTCCACGTCGAGCGGCACCATGATGCACCCGCCCTGCTCCTCGGAGCACTCGCCCACGAGGCATGCGCCCTCGTCAGGGCACACGGGCGGCGCGTGCCGGCAGCAGAACATTCCCTCCATCTCATCCCAGTCGCACGAGTCCACGCCCGTACACAGGAGCCCGTCGTTGCAGCCCGCCACAGGGTCGCACTCGACGCAGACCAGGGCGTCGTCCCGGCCGTCGGTGTAGTCGATCGCGTCGCCGGGCGGGGCGACGTCCTCTTGCTCTGCGTCGTAGGCCAGGTCGGTCGCGGCATCCTCGGTCGGGCCGCCGGTACTGTCCGCCATGCCGCACCCGAGGGTGAACGTCACGGCGAGTGCGAGGATCCCGGTTCGTCTCGTCATTGCCTGCACTCCAGATAGCCGACCTGCAGGCTCACGTCGCTGCCGCTTCTCTCGGTCCACGTCACGACGAAGCCGCCGCCGGGCTCGATGCCCAGGTCGACGCCAGCGGCATATGCCTCGGGCGTCGTGAGGACGATGTCCCCCTGCTCGAGAACGAACACGGCGTGCATGCCGTCTTCCTGCTCCTCCAGCTTGAGCCTCGCGAACCTCACCTCCCTCTTGCCGTAGCCCTGCCTGCCGTCGGCCCAGGCCAGGGCGATCTCGTCCAGGTCGGGGTGGTAGGCGACGGCCGGGTAGGTGGCTTCCCTCGGGAAGAGGTAGTCGAACGTGATCGGCTCGGCTCTCAAGGTTCCTTCCTCCACGAACACCTGCGCCAGCTCCACGTCGGGCGACGGCTTGGTCCCATCCGGATCCACCCTCGCATACGCCACAACGAACCTCTCATCCGCCCACGTGAGACTGGGAAGGAAGGCGCCGGACGTTGCCGTGGTGCCCGCAAGGTTCAGGATCTGGACATCCTCGATGCCCGTGCCGTCCTCCGTGGCGTCGATTATCGCAATCCATATGCCATTGCCCTGGACCCAGGCGGCTCCGAAGCCTTCGAACGTCTCGGAGTCGACGCTCAAGAGGTCGACCTTCTCGCCGAAAGTCAAATCATGTCCGTCGCTTAGGGGAAAGTAGGCCGTGGTGAGCGCTCGGGCCTGCGGAAGCAATCCGGTGCCGTTCGGCTCGAGGAGGTCGAACAGCACCCTCACCGAGTTCCGGTCATCCGTGTCATGGCTGAGCCACGCCACGGCAAAATGGTAACCAGTGGGCGACCATGCCACGACGGGCATGTCGGACTCCTCGTAGTCGTCCGACACGTTCACCGGATCCCTGTGGGATGCGTCCGGGTCGCCCGAGGGATCGAGGAGCTGCAGGAACACGTTGGCCCCACCCAGGCTGCGGTCCACCCACACGGCCGCGAAGCCCACGGAAGAGCCCCTGTCGGCCATGAACACGTCCTCGCCGCATTCGGCGATCGTGGTGGGGTAGCGGATCGCTCCACCGATGTCGACGAAGGCGGAGACGATGGAGGAGCAGGGCGAGCTGCCCTCCACCCAGGCGATCCCCGTCCTGCCGGTCACGGGCGCAGGCGAGCCGCTGTGGGCGCCGGCGCGCCCGCTCGTCCAGCTCAGGCCGAACGCCTCTCCCTCGTCCCTGATGCCGTCGCAGTTGTCGTCCTCGCCATTGCACCTCTCGGTGGCGTCGGGGTGGATCTCGACGTCGCCGTCGTCGCAGTCGTCGCCCTTCTTCTCGCCGTCGCAGTCGACGTTCAGGTAGCCGTCCCCGTCCTCGTCGGCGTTCGCCGCCTCCTCGCATGCGCCCGCATTGCACACGATGCACGGGCCGAGCGCGGTGCAGTCCTCGTCGGTCTCGCAGAAGAAGGTGACCTCCTCCTCGGCATCCCTGAAGTCGGGAAGCACGAGTGACTGCTCGAACCCGAACATCGCGTTGCAGGCCGCAAGCGAGAGGACGGGGATGATGATCGCGATCGCGCGTGCCGTGTTTCTGTCTGCCGCTGCCATCTCAAAAGCTCCACGGTGCAGTCAGGAGCAGCTGGCCCCCGCCTGCCACAGGTCCGAAGTCGATGCGCGCCTTGGACGTGGGTTTCTTGAACCGGGTGAAGAACGCGAGGAAGATCGTCGTCAGGGCCGCGGCGCCTCCCACACCCCAGAACACGTCCGCGATCAGGGCGTAGCGGCGGCCGTCGTCCTTGAGGAGGTTGTACTTGTTGCGCAGCTCGATCTCGTTGGCCCCCTCACTGCCCGTGGGGATCGCCTCGAGGAAGGAATCCAGCTCCTTGTCCTTGCTCAGGGTCATGATCCCGAATGTGCCGGCCACCGCGAGGCTCGCCACGGTGAGCGATGCTCCGATCCAGAACCCGGCCGGGCCGATCTTGCCCGCCGTGGCCGCCATCTCGAGGTCCATGCTCGTCGGCGTCCCCTCCTGCACGGTCACATCTCCCTCCCAGTCCGCGTAACCCTCCTTCGTTGCATGCACATTGTAGATGCCGGGTGGGAGCATGAAGCCCTTGATCGGCGTCTTGCCCTTGTTCATGCCGTCGACGAACAGCTGGACGCCCTGGACGCCCGTGTCGATCACCAGCTTGCCGGGCTGCCCCTTCATGTTCATCTCGATCTCGATGGTCCTCTCCTCGCCGGGTTTGACGACGAGGGGCCTCGTGGCATCGTGGTACCCGGGCGCCTTGACCACCACGGTATGCTCTCCCACGATGAGCGTGCCGGTCCAGGGAACCGCACCCATCTCGCGTCCATCGATGTAAACCTTCGACTTGGGCGCGTTCGTGATCACTTCGAGCGTGCCCTGCCGGCTGTCCTCCTTGAGCTTGAAGAGCTTGTTGACCTTCTGGCCTCCCGTGAACACCACCTCCTCCTGCAGGGGCATGAACCCGGGGAACGAGACCTCGAGGGAGTGCGGCCCGGCAGCCACGTAGGCGCCGGCGAAGGGCGCAGTTCCCACGATCTTGCCGTCCACCCTGATGGTGGCTCCCTCGGGGTGAGTGGTCACGGTCAGCTCGGCCACGAGCCCCATGAGGTGCTCGATGGAGTCGTTGACCTCGTTCAGCCTCTTCTTCGGGATCTGGTCGGCGCCCTCCTCGGTGTAGCGCTCGAAGTACTCGAGCGCCTTCTCGATGTCGCCGATGGCGTTGTAGCACTGCGCGATGTTGTAGAGCACCGCGAAGTGGGGCTTGAGGCTGTAGGCCCAGTGGAACTCGGCGAGCGCCGCTCCGTGCTCGCCCTCGTCGAAGAGCTCCACGCCCTTCTGAAAACGCTGCGCGGCCTCGGTCATGGCGTCCTCGTCGGCACGGGCCGGAGAATGGACCGCGCAGAGGCACGTGAAGAACACGGCCGCCAGGGGTTTCATTCGCTTGGCATCCATCGGTTCAGCTTCCACTCAGATAAGGGTTGTCCTTGTCCACCTTGATCTTCTTCTTGCCCTTGCCGCCGCCGTCGTCGCTTCCCGTCTTCTCGGGTGGCGCGCCGCCGGTTGATGTCTTGCCCGTCTTGCCCTTCGGCCTCTTCGTGGAGAGGGGCTCGAGCTGCCACGAGAAGGAGCGGCTCTTGCTGGCGACGAACTCCTTCTCCACCGTGGTGTAGCCATGGGCCTCGGCTCTCAGCGTCACGGACATTCCCTGGTCCACCTCGAGGCTGATGGGATTGCCCTCGATCTTGACGCCGTCGACCGAGATGACGGCGATCTCCGGCGAGACATCGACCTCGATGGTCACCTGCTCGACGGATGCGGGTTCCATGGACTGCTCCTCCTGGCCGGTTCCGGACCCAGACTCCTTCACGGGCGGGTCGGCATTGCCATTGTCCTTGCCGGCAGCGGTGCCCAATCCGGTGACCACGGCCGCGGCGATGCCGGCCGCGACCACGAGGCCGAGCAGCACGGCCACGACCATGACCTTGCGGCGTCTCGTGTCCTTGCGGATCATGGTCGTGGGGGACGGTCCCCCGTCCGAGGACCATTCGAGCGAGGCGTCGCTCTTGACCGTGGAGTGGGTCTCGCCCGGCTCGTGGCCGGGAGCCGCCTGGGTCGAGGGTGCCTCGCGAGGCTGCTGGTAGGCGAGGATCGTCTCGGCGTAGCCCTGCTTGCCCTTGCCGGCAGGTGCGGCCGGGGCATCGCCCTCGTGGTCCTCGAACCTCTCGAGAATCGCCGCGATCTCCGCCATGTTCCCGGGCCTCTTCGCCCGGTCCTTCTCGAGCATCTGATTGATCAGGCTCTCGAGCTCGGCCGGACAGTCCAGCCCCGGCCTGCGATCCACGAGGGGCGGAGGAGCGTCGACCTGGTGCTTCGCCAGGATCTCGAGGTACGTGTCCCCGTCGAACAGGACTGCACCGGTCAGCATCTCGTAGAGCACTGTCCCGAGCGCGTAGATGTCGGTCTGCGGCGTGAGGTTACGCTCGCCGCGCGCCTGCTCCGGAGACATGTAGTAGGGCGTTCCGATGAGTACGCCCTCGGCGGTGAGCCTGCCTGCCCCGCCGTGCCGCATCATCGCGATGCCGAAGTCGACGATCTTGACCTGCTCGCCCTGTGGCTTCTGCGCGAGGAAGATGTTCTCGGGCTTGAGGTCCCGGTGGATGATGTCGTGCTCGTGGGCGGCGCCCAGGCCGGCGGCGGCCTGGGCTGCGATGCGCGCCACGCGCCCAACGGCAAGCCCACGGCTCTTGCTCGAGAGAAGGTCACCGAGATCCTGCCCGGGCAGGAGCTCCATGACGATGTAGATCGCTCCGTCCTGTGTCGTGTCCAGATCGAAGATCTGCACGATGTTGTCGTGGCCGATGGAGGCTGCCGACCGGGCCTCGCGCTTGAAGCGCTCCACCTGCTTGGGCTTCACCGAGGACTCGGGAAGGAGGATCTTGATGGCCACCTTCTTCTCGAGCTCCAGGTGCTCGGCCTCGTAGACGGCGCCCATTCCCCCGCGTCCCAGGACCGAGTCGATCCGGTACTTGCCGCCGATCACCTCTCCCACGGCCTTCTGAGGATCCGAGAATCGCAGGCTGACGCCCGTGATGGGACAGATCAGCGTGTTCGCAGGATGAACCTGTCCACAGGCGGGACAGCCGTTTGGATCGTGGGCCATGAGCAGTCCATTATTATATAGGATTTTTTGAAAGTATGGGGGTCAGACCCCCTGGGGGTCTGACCCCTCCGAGCGGGACGTCGGTCCGTGCGTCCCGTTACGAGGACTTGAGGGCGCTCTGGAACATGTTGAACGTTCGTTGGAGGACCGAGATCGTCCTGTCCATCTCCTCCTCGTCACCGGATTCCACCACCTTCTCCGCCTTCTCGATGGCCGAGCGGACCTTGTCGAGCGCCTCCTGCCCCTGCTCGGTGGAGGAGATCATCTCCTCCACGCCCGGGTACATGTCGTTGAGCTGGCTGAGCAGCCTCTCGATGGACTGGCGCTTCTCCTCCTGCTTCTCGCTGAGCCTGCGCTCGACCATGTACTCCTTGCCCTGGCGCATCATGTCCTTGATCTCTTCGCTCGTGAGCCCGGACGTGGCGGTGACCGTGATGGACTGCTTGAGGCCGGTCTCCAGGTTCTTGGCTGAGACGGAGACGATCCCGTCGGAGTTGATCTCGAAGGTGACCTCCACCTCGACCTCGCCCTTGGGCGCGGGCCTGAGTCCGTCGAGGATGAACTCACCGAGAAGCTCGTTCTCCTCGGCCTGCTTGCTCTCGCCCTGCAGGACGAGGATCTTCACGGCCGTCTGGTTGTCGTGGACCGTGGTGAAGATCTTGGAGCGAGCCGTGGGGACCGTCGTGTTGAGCGGGATGATATCCTCGAAGAAGCCTCCGGCGACCATGATCCCGAGCGTGTGTGGGGTCACGTCGAGGAGGATGACGTCCGACTCCTCGCTCAGCAGGGCGTCGCCCTGGATCGCGGCGCCGAGGGCAACGACCTCGTCCGGATTGACTCCCTTGCAGGGCTCGCGCTCGAACAGCTCCGCCACGCGTTTCTGTACCCTCGGCACGCGGGTCATCCCGCCGACGAGCAGGGTGTCCTGGATGTCCTCGGCCGCGATTCCCGCCTCCTCGAGGGTGGCCTCGCAGATCTCGATGGTCCTGTCGATCAGGTCGCTGACCAGCTCCTGTAACTTCTCGCGGCTGAGCTCGACCTGGATGTGCAGAGGCTCTCCATCCGGAGACGTGATGATGAACGGCAGGTTGATCTCCGTCTTCTTCGTCTGGCTCAGCTCGCACTTGGCGTTCTCGGCGGCATCCTTGATGCGCTGCAGGGCCATGCGATCGCCCCTGAGGTCGAGGTTGTGCTCTTTCTCGAAGTCCTTGATGATCCAGCCGAGGATGCGGTTGTCGAAGTCCTCGCCTCCCAGGAACGTGTCGCCTGCCGTGGCGACGACGCGGAACACTCCCTCGGCTCCGATCTCGAGGATGGAGATGTCGAACGTGCCTCCGCCCAGGTCGTAGACTGCTACCAGCCGGTCGATCTTCTTGCCGAAGCCGTACGCGAGCGCCGCCGCCGTCGGCTCGTTGATGATGCGGATCACGTCAAGCCCGGCGATCGTGCCCGCATCCTTGGTGGCCTGCCGCTGGTTGTCGTTGAAGTAAGCTGGCACCGTGACCACGGCCTTCTGGATCTGCTGGCCCAGATACTCCTCGGCCACCACACGCAGCTCCTGGAGGATGATGGCCGAGATCTCGGGCGGGGAGTACACGACGTCGCGGATCTTGATCCGCACGTCGTTGTGTGGCCCCTGTATCAGCCTGTAGGGGTAGTTCTCTCGCGCGCTCGCCACGATGGGCGAGTCCCACTTGCGGCCCATCAGCCTCTTGACGG
>JAFDER010000488.1 GCA_019310245.1 Deltaproteobacteria bacterium | reverse complement strand
GCCGAGCTCGATGCCGTGCGGCGACCAGTCCCTGCGCGTGACCGTGCCGGCGGACGGGTCGGAGAGGTACTCCTCCTGCGTCAGGTCGCCGCGCAGGGCCGGCGAGACGGTGAATGCCTGCTCCTCGAAGCAGGAGAGGGTGCCCAGTCCGGCGGCGGGCCAGACGTGGGCGTACCAGCGGTTGCCCAGGGACTGGCGGAATGGCTGGTCCATGGTCAGGGCGGGCTGCCTCGTGAACAGGTGGTCGAGCCGGGGCCGGGTGGTGTCCGTGACGTTGCGCACTACGAGAACGGTGCACAGGACGGGCACGATGAGCGCGGCGGCCGTTGCCGCCCTGCCGCGCAGGGCCAGCAGCCTCTCCTCGACGATCGCGATGCCGCACCCGGCGCCGAGCGCCGCGAACAGGGCCACGAGCGCCGTGGCCCTGAACGGATTGCGCAGGTTGGACAGGATCGGCAGCTCCTTGATGGCCGGGAACAGGCCGACGAGATCGTCGGAGCCCGTGGCCATGTCGAGCATGAGGACCCCTGCTGCGAGCAGGATGATCACGCGTCGATCGCGCGCCAGCAGGGCGAGGACGAGGAAGGCGGCGGTGAACTGCCCGACGAAGGCCGAGCCCGCGGTCGTGTACCCGGCGGTCCCGCTCTCGAAGAGCATGTCGACGACGTGGCCGACCGAGTAGACCTCGTCGAGGTGCCAGATGCGCGGGTTGGCGTACAGCGTGTCGAGCACGGGCAGGAGCCTGAACGCCGAGAGGCCGGCCGCCACGGCCGCCATGGCGGCCAGGGTGGCAAGGGGCCTGTGGACCGGGAACTCCGCCCTGCTGGTCGCGAGGAGCACAACGGTGCGGCACGCGGCCCAGACGACGAGCATGAACGAGATGAACGGCAGGGGCACCGCGCCTCCCTCCATGAACACGATGGCCATCACGCCGCCTCCGGCAAGGATCCAGCGGCGCGAGCCCAGCCCCTTCTCGAAGCAGAGCAGGGCCCAGGGGGCGAGGAGAAAGGTCAGGAAGGGGGGATGTCCGTCGTTGAAGAGCTGCACGAACCGTCCGGAGAAGCAGAAGGCGAGCGAGGCCGCCACCGCGCCCATGCCGCGGATCCCGAGGTGGCGCGCGAGCCTGTAGCCTCCCTCCATCCCGGCGATGAAGAAGGCGAGGAAGGCGATCTTGAGCCCGGGCAGCAAGCCGAACAGCAGCGGGAAGACGAAGCTGGGTGCGACGACGTTGTTCTGCAGGTTGCCCAGCGCCGGGATCCCGCCGCAGAAGTACGGATCCCACAGGGGGATCTGGTGGTACTTCACGTACGTCAGGTGGGCGGCGTGCGCGTGGCACGTGAAGTAGGACCAGTCGTGCGCGTGGCCGGTGAAGCCCGGCGCGAGCAGCGGCTGTGCCAGGAACCAGGCCCCGAGTGCGACCCACAGGAGCAGCCTCAGCCCCGCGACCTCCGTCAGCCAGTGCGTGACCGTGCGCCCGGTCATCATCTGATCCGCGGCCTTAGAGGCTCGGTCGAGGCGGGCAGGGGGTTGCCGCCGTCGTCGGGCCAGTGCTTGCGGATCCCCTCGTCGAACACGAGGAATATCTGCGAGGTGTGCAGGTCATGGACGAACGCGAGGTGCACGACGAGGTCCCTCATGTGACCGAAGTAGGCGTCGCTCTGCGACCATGCGTCGTCCGGGAACTGCTCCTCGGCCATGGAGCGAGCGAAGTGCTCGTGCTGCGTGATCCTCGTGAAGATCTCCCTCCTCTTCTCCTCGTCCAGGCCGAAGAGCCCGTCACCCTCGGGCGGCGCCACGGGGGTGGGGGGCGCCGACGCGACGACCCCTGCGACGATGACGGCGAGGAGGATGACGGGAATGACGAGCGTTGCGAGACCGAGCCTGCGATGGAGGGCGATGAGGCGGTCCCTGTCTCCGAGTCCCAGCCTGGCGAGGAGCTTCTTCACGTCGGGTGGGCCGATCACACACCACGATCGAGGCCAAGTCAATCGGCGGCACGGCCTGTCTGTTGTGGGACGTGCCCCGGGGCGATATGATCGCGACAGGAGAAGGAGCGACCCATGCGTTCAGCCTGCCTGCTTGCCCTCGTGTTGTGCTCGACAGGATGTGGACCCGGCTTCCTCGTGCTCGAGGCTGCGTTCCCCACCGAACCCGCGACCCTGGAGCCGTACTCCGGGATGAAGGTGTACGTCGGAGAGGTCACGGACGACCGCGAGTTCGACATGCAGGCCGAGTCGCTGTCCGTGCCCTCGTTCTGGGACGCACCCGCCTTCAAGGACCAGTCGTACGTCGTGGGGGCGAAGAGCAGCTCTGGAGGCAAGAACCTCCAGAACATCTACCTCGAGGACGCGCAGACCGTCGAGTCCATCATCGCCGACATGCTCGGCGTCGCGTTCCGGCAGTCGGGCTTCAGGATCGTGGACGAGGAGGACGAGGCCGACCTCGTGGTCGAGGCGAGCCTGAAGGAGCTCTGGCTGTGGATGACCCCGGGCGGGATGACCATCCGCATCGTCTCCCGCGTCCAGGCGGACGTGACGGTGACCGGGAAGGGAGGCACGTACGAGCTCGAGGTTGGCGGCAACCACGACTCGCCGGACGTGACCCACGCCCCCGACAGCTACAGGTACGCTCTGCAGGAGGGTCTGTACGCCTTCTATGCGGATCTCGTCACGCAGTGCATCGTGCTCGACGTGAAGGAAGCGCCCGCCGAATGATGACGCGCATTCCTGGCCATCTCGTCGCCGCCATCCTGCTCTGCGGCTGCGGCGGATCGGGGACTGGAGGCGATGCGGTTGCCGATCACCTTGCGGACGAACCAGCCTCCGATCCGTCCGCAGAGGACTCTCCGTCAGTGGATCCTGCCGGAGAAGAGGTCGTCCCGGGAGAGTGTGGTGACGGGGATCTCGGCGGTGCGGAGCAGTGCGACGACGGCGACCTCGACGACTGCAACGGCTGCAGCGCT
>JAFDER010000487.1 GCA_019310245.1 Deltaproteobacteria bacterium | reverse complement strand
GGCGCCGACTTCGTCGTCACGGTCCACCTGAGCAGGGAGGGCGAGGCGTACCTCGTCCGGATCAAGACCGTGTTCGTGGCGGACGGCACGGGCAAGCAGGCGCAGGCCTCGGCCGACAAGGCGGGGATCCTGAGCGTCGCGGCGAAGCTGGTCGAGGAGGTTCTCCCCGCACCCGACCCGTGCAGGGACGTGGACTGCTCGGGCCACGGCATCTGCCTCGTCGAGGACGAGACGCCTCAGTGCGAGTGCGACGCGGGCTACGTCGTCGACGGGCTCGGGTGCAGGAAGCACATCGTGAAGAAAGCGTCGGCGAAGAAGAGAGAGCTCCTGCTCGACGTGAAGGATGCGAGGCAGGTCAAGGGGCTCGTCGGCTCGGGATTCCTCTTCACGCTCGCGAGCCTGGGAATGAATCTCGGCGCCTACGTCTCGCTGTGCATCTTCCGCAGGCCGAACGGAGATGAGCGGGAGGCCGAGGCGGCGACGGGCAAGGCATGGCTGGGCCTCCAGATCGCGGGTCTGTCGACTCACGCGATCGGCGTCCCCCTGCTGCTGGGCTCGGCGCTGAAGCTCAGGAAGTCCCTGGGACTCAGGCCCGCGACGGCCCAGAACGTCTCGGGATGGGTCCTCTACGGCGTCGCGGCCGTCACGATGGGCATGGGTTTCTGGCCGAAGGTGAGCTTTGCCATGGCCACGGTCACGATCCCCATCATCGTGGCCTGCGCGTGGCTGAGCTTCTACGAGGCCGGAACGGCCCTCAACGTCGCCAAGGCAGGAGGCATGGAGGATGAGCGATCCGCGCTCGTCGTGCCGTTCGTGTCCGGACTTCCCGGCGGCGTCGCCGCCGGCGTTGGCGGGGTGTTCTGATGAGCATTCGCCCGCTTGCGCCAGGTCTCGTGGTGGTGCTGATCCTCTTCCTGCCGGGCTCCCCTGTGGCCGGGCAGGGCGATTCCGGGCTCAGCCCCCTGCTCGAGGCCGTTCTCCACGGCGGGCTTGAGAAGGCGGAGGCCCTCATCGACGCGGGCGCCGATCCGAGCGCGAGCGGAGACGCGCTCAGCATGAAGCCTCTCGTGCACGCGGCGTGGAACGGCGACGCGGCCATGGTGAAGATGCTCCTCGCGAAGGGCGCCAGCGTGGACGGCGTGGGCGCGGGCTGGCAGACGCCGCTCATGCTCGCCTCCGGCACGGGCTCCCTCGGCGTCGTGAAGATCCTCCTGAAGGCCGGTGCGGGCATGAAGAAGTCGGACAGGGACGGAGCCACCGCGGTCTGCCACGCGGCAGCCGGCCGGAGCCCGGCCGTGCTCGCGCACTACTCGAAGATCGGCAAGCTGAAGAACCTCACGGATGAGCGGGTAGACCACTGCGCCCTCGAGTACGCCGTCGTTGCCGGCAGGGCCAGGAACGTGAAGCTCCTCATCAAGAAGGGAGCGGATCCGACCGAGAAGGACATGTACGGCCGGAGCCTGCTCGACAGGGCCACGGATCCCGAGGTGAAGAAGATCCTGAAGAAGGCCGCCAAGAAGAAGAAGAAGAAGAAGAAGAAGGGCAAGAAGATGCCAGAGCCCTACCACATGCTCGGGGTCCTCGGTGCGACGAGTGCCGGCGGTGGAGCAAGCAAGGCCTGGGATCACCTGCTGGGAGTGCAGGCCGTGGTCATCGAGCACGGATCGGGGCTCTCTGGATGCCTCTACAAGATGAAGAAGAAGCCCAAGGCGCCCTGGGCGAACCTCGCGCTGGGATTCAACGCCAACGGCAAGCTCCTGAGCGTCGACGTGACGGCCGGCGAGGGCCTCGCGCCGGACTTCGAGTCCTGCGCCGCGGACGTCCTCGCCGCGATCGGCTTCGCGGCTCCGCCCTCGGGCGCGATCGTGATCCCCGCGAGCGTGGATCTCTAGAGCGGGGAATCACGTTTTTGCCGGCCGTGCTACTTGATCGTCTTGACCTTGAGCTCGCACAGGTCCCAGGACAGATCCCCTTCCTCGGTCTTGCAGACCTCCCCCGGCTGGGGGTCGGAGAACGTCCCGCGGACGTTCACGGTGTCCAGCTTCGCGAGCTCGCCGCTGCACACGGGCTTGTCCGTCTTGGTCGACGCCTTGCCGTCGTTTCGCACCAGGGTGACGTCCACGCAGATCGAGCCCGTGCCTCCCACGTTCGAGAACGAGCAGTCCACGCCCTCCTCGTCGGCGTTGCAGTACGTCTCGATCGCCGGCGTCGTGCATCCGGCCGTGAAGAGAACGACAATGATAAGGTGTCGCATTCGGCCCCCTTTTGAAGCACAACCTAGCACCGAAACACCCGCCCTTCAACCCGGGGTCAGTCGAGCACGTAGAAGGTCTCAGGATGCGGCTCGCCCACCTCCATGGTGGTGATCTGGTTCTTGAACCCGAACACCCAGGGCAGGGCGGTTCCGTCGTGCGCGCTCGGTCCGGCCGCCGTGCAGATCCACGCCAGGGTCTGCGACCCCTCGCCCGGGGCGGGCAGGGAATCGTGGATCTCGACCTTCTCCCGCCTGCACTCGAGGACGAGCTCGTCGGGGACGTTCCCGCAGGACTTCTTCTTCTCCCCGGTGCGCTCCACCGTGCACGAGCCCTCCTCGAGGGTGAGCTCGAACGTGGTGCTCGTGCCGCTCTTCTCGTACGAGGCGTTCCAGACGACCGTCCAGGTCCGCGTGTCGACAATGTACGCGTCGGGGTAGGACTCGGTCCGGGTGAAGGTCCCGCTGTCCGTGATCACCGCCGACGTCTCGTCCAGGATCTCGATGCTCACGTCGGAGGTTCCGGAGTGGTTGAACGCGCAGTGTCCGCCGCACCCGTAGCCCCAGGCGATCTCCTTGTGCATCTTCACGGTCGTCTTTCCCTTGCCGGGCTTCTTCACGGGCTCGTTCTTCGCCGTGCTCGTGATCTTTGCAATCGCGGCCCCGGCGGCCGCGGCGGCACCCTCGTCCGGGTGGGATGCGAGCGCCTTCAGG
>JAFDER010000486.1 GCA_019310245.1 Deltaproteobacteria bacterium | reverse complement strand
GCAGCCGCTGCACACGCCACCCTCGTCGACGAGCGTGTCGCAGTCGTTGTCCACGCCGTCGCACACCTCGGTCAGCGTGCCGCACGTGCCGCACAGGTTGAGCAGCCCCTCGTCGACGACCGTGTCGCAGTTGTCGTCCACGCCGTCGCACACCGTCTCGCCCGGGTCGGCACAGTAATCGAGCGAGGAGGTGGGCGCGCCGAACACGCCGACCTCGTCGCAGTACTTGGTGAAGCCCTCGTCGACGAGCGTGTCGCAGTCGTCGTCCACATCGTTGCAGACCTCGACGAGAACCGAGTCGCGGATGATGGAGAAGAGGATCGCGGCGAGCTCGGCCTCGCTGTTGGCCTCGAATGCGGTGGCGGTGCCGTTGGCGAGCCCGTCGTCGCCGTAGTCTGCCATCTGGTCGAGCGTGGTGGAGCTGTAGGCGAGCCCGATCACGTACGAGGTCACGTGGTACGTGGTAGAGCCGTAGACGATGTCGTAGAGGCTGTCCACGGAGCCCGTGGGGTTGCCGCCGCACGACTCGGCGCCGTCGGTCAGGATCACGGTGGAGTACGGCCTGCAGTCGCGCAACGAGTCGCCCGGGATGACGGTCCCGGAATAGTAGGTGCGCACCTGGTTGATCGTGTAGCCCAGCGGCGTGGCGCCGTCTGCACGGAGCTCGAACTCCACAGGCGTGGTCGAGTTCGTGAACTCGTGATGGTTCATCCACTTGAGCACGGAGTCCGAGTTGTCCTCGGCAAAGGGCACGACGATCATCTGCGCCGTGGTACCGGCGCACAGCCCGTCGTAGCGAATGAGGTCCAATCCCGCGCCCTGGTTGTCCTCGTACCAGTCGGCCGTGTTGTACGGCCAGGCTGGCGAGAAGGTCTGGGGGAACTTGGTCAGCCCGAACTGGATGTCGCCGGACGAGGCCACCATGAGCGACATGGCGTTCTTGGCGAGAAACAGGCGGCTGTCGTTGGGAAGCCCGTCGCCGTTCGTGTCGATGCCCTCGCAGCACTGGCTCGAGCCGCCCGTCCAGTAGTCGCTCGACCCGTCTCCGTGCGTGTACACGCCGCTCACGTCCCATGCCATCGATCCGGACGTGTCCACGATGAGCATCATGTACGGCTTGATCTGCGTGCCCTGTGCCTCGGCCGGCGCCGGGGCCGCAAGTGCGATCGCGAGGGCGACGCCCACGGCGATCAGGATCGACATATAACGTGATTGCATGACCTCTCCTCTAGGGCAATCCCAGTTCCCTGAGCTGGTCCATGCACGCGGCATGGACCTCGTCCTCGGTGAGCGATCCGTCGATCCTGGCGACGTTCACGCCGTCGAGGCTCTCGAACAGTTCCTTGTATCCTCTGGAGAGCTTCTCCTGAAGCTCAGGGTCGTCGTACATCTCAACCATCGTCTGCCGCTCCATGCGCCTGCGGTGCGCCTCCTCGGGCTGCACGTCGAGCTGGAGCACGAGGTCCGGCGTGCGCGCGTGGCCGTTGATGAGCGCGAGCCACTCGCGTGCGCCGTCCTGCGCGGAGGTCACGGACTGGTAGACGATGGACGAGTGCAGGTAGCGGTCGCTGATCACGTTGATGCCGTCCTGCAGGTTGGGCTCGATCTCGCACTCGAGGTGGTCCAGCCTGTCCGCGGCGAACAGGAGGCCCATGGTGTCCCACGACGGCCTCCGTGAGCCGGTCCTGCCCAGGGTCACTATTCTGCGCTGGATGATCTGCCGGATGATGGACCCCACGGGCCCGCCGCTCGGCTCCTGCGTGACGTGCACTGGCACGGCCGCCTTGACCAGGGCATCGAACATGCGGCGGGCCTGCGTGGTCGTGCCGCTGCCGTCGATCCCCTCGAACGTGATGAAGCTCCCGGTCACCTCTTCAGCTCTCCCTCCTGCGGCGCGCGATCATCCCCGCCGCGAGCACGAGAAGGGCCGCGAGGCCGGCGAGCCCCCCGTCCGGACCCCGGGCGGCGAGCGTGCACCCGGCGCATCCGCCAGCACCGGTGGCCAGGATGTCCTGGCCGGCGCCTCCGCCGTCCGTGTCCGCATCGGGCACGGCCTCGGGCGTCTCGTCGGTCTCGATGGTGGACCCGTCCACGCACGTGTCGCCCACGCACACGTAGCCGTCCGGGCAGTCGATGTAGGAGCACGGATCGTCCGTGCACGCGCCGTCGATGCAGATGAGCGGCGGCGGACAGAAGACGTCCTCGCAGGGATCGTCCACGCACTCGCCGTCGACGCAGATCCGTCCGCCCGTGCACACCACGCCGAAGCAGGGGTCGGCGATGCACGCGCCGTCACGGCACACGAAGCCCTCCTCGCACGCGTCCTCCGGCCCGCAGGCATCGAAGCACTCGCCCTCGCGGCAGAAGCGGTCGTCGCCGCAGTCCACGCCCCAGCAGGGATCGGCCTCGCACTCGCCGCCCCGGCACCTCTCGCCCTCGTCGCACTCGAACCCCGGCGCGTAGCAGTCCGTGGGCACGCATCTGGCGGTGCATGATTCGTCGACCGAGCAGATCTGGCCGGCGGGACACACCACGCCCTCGCACGGGTCCACGCACTCGCCGTACACGCACCGGTCGCACCCCTCGCAGGTCACGTCCTCGCACGGGTCGCCCACGCACCAGTACCCGTCCTCGCCCTCCACCTCCATGCACACACGCCCGCTCGGGCACGGCCACTCCTCGGTGGGGTTGCACGGGCCCGCGCACGAGCAGTCCACGCACACGCCCGACGGGCACGGGTTCTCCTCGTCGATCAGCGCGTCACAGTCGTTGTCCAGGCAGTCGCAGATCTCCGGGCTCGGGCCGCGGCCGAACATGCACTCGAGCTCGCCCCGGTCGTTGCACACCCACCGGCCCTCCACGCACTCGCCCTCGTCCGTGCCGCACGCATCCCCCAGGCCCAGGCCGTCGTCCACCAGGCCGTTGCAGTCGTCGTCCAGCCCGTTGCACACCTCGGCCTCGGGTCCGATCTCGC
>JAFDER010000485.1 GCA_019310245.1 Deltaproteobacteria bacterium | reverse complement strand
TACAACGACATCAAGGTGGGGGACGAGATGGAGTGCTTTGAGGAGCAGGAGCGTGAGGCCACGCTCGAATAAGCGCGGTGAGCCGTGAAGAGCGGCTCGATCCGCATCGCCGTCGGTCGGATCCGACTCGACCTGCCCGGTGCCGCCAGCCTCAAGGAAAAGCGCAAGGTCGTGAAGCCTCTCGTCCAGCGTCTGCGGGATCGCTTCGGCGTCTCCGCCGCCGAGGTCGGTCATCAGGACGTATGGCATTCCGCAGTCGTTGCGGTGGCGGCCGTTGGATCCGATGCTTCCGAACTCGATAGCCTCATGCATGACGTCATGCGGTTCGCAACCAGGAACGCCGACGCGGTTGTCGTGGATTTCGGAGTGGAGGTGCTGAGTGTCGGTGAGCTTCATGTCCGCGCACCAGCCGAGCGAGAGGAAGCGACGCCAGACGTTGAGGTCATCGAGCAGATGTGGCTCGGGGAGGATAAGGGATGAGGACGGTTCGTCCCGAACGCGTCGCGGCCATGATCCGGCAGGAGCTAGCGCGCATTGTACTGTTCGATACCAAGGATCCGGGCATGCAGGGGATCGTGCTGACCGGGGCGCGTGTCTCCGCGGATCTGCGCATCGCCTGGGTCACGTACCAGCTGCATGATACGAGTCCCACCGGCCGATCCGAGGCAATCGAGGGCCTCGCCAGGGCTGCCGGCTTCCTTCGTAGCAGTCTTAAGAGCAAGCTGTCGATGCGGATGGTCCCAGAACTGCGATTCGAGTTCGACGACCACGCCCATGCCGTCGAGCGCATCGACGCCATCCTCAAGGAGGTGGACGAGTGAGCGATGAGCCACGGTTTTCCGATTCCTTCCTTATCAGCATCAGGGAGGCTGGGTCGGTTCTCCTGACGACCCATCGTTCTCCGGACGGCGATGCGGTCGGCTCCTCACTTGCCGCAGCTCACATGCTCGAGGCGTTGGGCAAGAACGTGGTCGTCTGGATCCCATCCGGAGTGCCCGGTCCGTACGCGTTCCTGCCCGGGACGGATGGAGTTCACGTGGGAGAGCCACCGCCAGGGCCATTCGATGTCACGCTCGTCGTGGACACGAGTGAACCCGGGCTTCTTGAGGGTGACCTACCCGGTCCCGATGTCTGCGGGAAGGTGCTCGTGCTGGATCATCATCTCTCCGGCGGCACCCTGGGGGACGAGGTGGTCAGGGTCGAGGTTGCGGCGACGGGAGAGCTCGTCTGGGAACTCGCCGGGCTGCTGGGGCTGGCTCCGAGCGGGGATTTCGCGATCTGCGTGTACGTGGCCATCCTCACCGACACCGGGATGTTCAGATACGATCTCACCAGTCCCGAGTCGCACCGGATCGCGGCCAGGTGCCTCGAGCTCGGCGTGCGTCCCTACGAGGTCGCCAGGCACGTGTACGAATCATACCCGGCGGCCTATCTTTCGGTCTGGGCGGAACTTCTCGGCACCGTCCATCTCGATCTCGACGGCACGTTCGCTACGCTGGTGGTGCCCCCCGACCTGCTCTCGCGCCACGGCGTTTCGGAGGAAGCACTCGAGGAAGTCGTGGGCTATCCTCGGGGGATCGAGGGCGTGGAGGTTGCGGCGCTCATTCGCCGCAAGGCCGACGGTCGGGTCCGCGTCAGCCTGCGATCGACGGGGCGCGTCAACGTGGCGGAACTGGCAAGCCACTTCGGCGGTGGGGGCCATTTCGGGGCGGCGGGATGCGACTTCCCACCTGGCACCGATCTTTCCGAGGCAAGGAGGCGCCTCGCATCGGTGCTTGGAGAGAAACTGGGCCGGTGATCGTCCCGCTCGACAAACCTTCCGGCTTGACGAGCGCATCATGCGTCCGGCGCATCGGGCGCGCTGCGGGCCTCAGGGCGGGACATGCCGGAACGCTGGATCCAGACGCCACGGGCCTGCTCGTCGTCTGCCTGGGAGAATCACGGAAGCTCGTCCGCATCCTGACCGGTCATGACAAGGCGTACGAGGCGACGATCCAGCTCGGCACCGAGACCGATACACTCGACGGCTCGGGGGTGATCGTGGAGGAGATGGCCGTTCCCTCGCTCGATCTCGAGGCCGTCCGCGCAGAGGTGAAGCGTTTCATCGGACGCGTCCGCCAGGTGGTCCCGGTCTTCTCGGCCGTCAAGCAGGGCGGGATACCGCTTCACAGGCTCGCTCGTAGCGGGTCCGACGTGAGCCCACCCGAGCGGGAGGTGATCATTCACGGTATCGAAGTGGGCAGGGTCGAGGGGGCGAGAATCGATCTCGACGTCACGTGCGGTCCGGGCACCTACATCCGCTCCCTCGCGCGGGATCTCGCACGGGCGCTGGGAACCGTCGGCCATCTGTGCTCGCTCAGAAGGTTGTCGAGTGGTTCGATCAGGGTGGATGGAGCGCCGGGGCTGGACGCGGTCATCTCCGCGGCGGTCGGTGGGACGCTTTGCTCTCACGAACTGAGCCACGCCCGAGCACTGGCTGGGCAGCACCTTCTCCTCGCCGATCACGATCAGGCGTCTCTGCTCAGGTCCGGTCGGTCACTCGATGAGGCCTCCCTCGTGGAGATCGCACCGGGATCTCATCCACCGGTCGTCCTCGATCGGGACGGGTTTGCGGTCTGCATCGCTGCCGCATCGCAAGACGTGATCCGTCCGTGCCGTGTCCTGAATCCCGAGCGCCGCGCGTAACCTTGTGTAATCATCATGCTTTTTGTCGTCTTGAATTCCGATTCAAGACTGGTAGTATGGGCTGCCGATTCGGGATCAAGATGCTTTGCGATTTTTGATCACTCCCAACCCAGGGGTGAGCAAGGAGTTGAGAAATGGAAAATGGGAAGTACGTGCTGGCAGCTACGCTCGGAGCACTTGGCGTGATCGTGATGCTGTCCCTGGCGTGCAAATGCGGGAAATCCGACGACGACGATGATCTGGAAGAAACCTTGAAGAGCCTCGAGGCCCTTGGCGAGTTCGCCAAGGAG
>JAFDER010000484.1 GCA_019310245.1 Deltaproteobacteria bacterium | reverse complement strand
TCGAAGGCCCAGGACGTGCAGAGGCAGAAGGAGAGGTACCGCTCGGCGTACCTGCTCTCCGACAAGGTGGCCACCGAGAGCCTCGACATCGCCCTCGCCACCACCATGGCCGAGATGGGCAACTTCCTGCACGAGATGCGAAACGCGCTCACCTCGATCACCCCGAACCTGCGCTACCTCGAGAAGGACCTCACGCTCGACGAGGATCAGTCCGACGCCCTCCAGTCGGCCATCAAGGCCGGCGACAGGGCAACCGATCTGGTCGACAAGGTGCTGTCCACCATCCAGGACAGGGCCACGTTCAGGACCTCCACCTTCTCGCTCCCCGACGTGGTCGATGAGACCATCCTCTCGAGCGGCCTCAGATCCCTCACACGCGTCGGCGAGATCCCCGAGTTCCAGATCAACGGAGCCCCGGACCATCTCAGGGCTGTCATCCTGAACATCGCGCAGAACGCGCTCCAGTCCGGAGCCCGCCGCGTCCGCATCTCGGGAGACTACGACGGCGGCCTGAAGCGCGCGATCCTCGAGATCACCGACGACGGCCCCGGCATCCCCGAAAAGAACCGCGAGACCATCTTCAAGCCCTCCGACAGCAGCCCGAAGGGCACGGGCCACGGCCTCGGCCTGCCCCTCTCGAAGCGCCTCGTCGAGCTGCTCGGCGGCGAGCTGGAGCTCGGACAGACCGACCCCTCGGGCACCACCTTCGTCATCCGCCTCTCGGGCCGCCACATCCCGACGAGCATGCCTCCGAAGCCCTAGAACACCGGCGGGACGAGGAAGTAGATCACGCGCGTGTCGAGCGTGGTGACGGTGTTGGCGATCACGTCGATCTCGCAGCGGAAGGACCTTGGCTCTGACGAGGCGGGCACCGTCCAGTTCTGCTTGACGTGGATGTCGAAGCACACGAGCGTGCCAGGGAGCACGTGCGTGAAGCTGTCGGGCCTTCCGTCGAACGGCTCGTGCACGTCCCCCACACTCAGGCCTCCCTCGCACACCAAAGTAGAATCGGCTGGATCCGAATGGCCCCCCACCGCGCTGGGCTCGACGAAGTCGATGAAGGCCTCCACCGTGTCCACCAGATCCGTGGGATCGTCACGCAGCTCGGTCGTGGCCGACACGGTGACCTCGGTCGCCAGGGTCGTGACCGCATCCACGACCTGCGTGCCCAGCCCCGTTCCGGACGAGGATATGTCGAAGACGAGCGGATCGCCGCTCGTGTCCACGGACGACGTGCCCTCCGCGACGATGACCATGTCGGCATGGCTCGACCCCGAGTTCACGCCGATGTACTTGGCGGAGATCTGCACCAAGCCGTCGATGGCGTCGTCGTGGTCCAAGCTCGGGGTGCAGTCCGAGATCGCCCCGGTCCAGGGCTCGTCCCCGAACTGGATGATGATGGGAAGCGCGCCGTAGCGGAAGCACGGCCACCCGATCGATCCCGGCGGCGTGCAGGTCCACGTGGTCGGATGGATCCCGCCCCAGCCCAGGACATCCGTCAGGTCGCCCGTGGCCAGGGCGTACAGGTTGTGCGTGTAGGGCTCGCTGCCGCCGCAGGTGCTCCAGCCGGTGAGCGCGCTCTCGACGTCCGTGACGCTGTCCGTGATGGCCTGCATCACCGACATGTTGTGGGCGCAACTGTGGCAGTCCTCGAACCTGCCCACCCCGATCCACACGTCCGGGATCGCCGCCCGAATGCCGGGCACGACCGTGGACCTGATCGACGAGCGCAGGTTCGCGATCTCCCCGTTCATCGAGCCGCTCGAGTCCAGCGTGAAGAACACGTCCGCAACCTTCAGGTCCGTCTGGAAGAGCAGGTGATCGACCACGGGCTCGGGATCGAGCGGCGTCGACGGCGGATCCACGGGATCGTTGTACGGCACGACGAAGACGAAGTCGCCGTTGAGCCTCGGGTTGTCCGCCGCGTCCGTCGGGTCCGTCCCCGCCCCCACCTCGATGAGATCCGGCACGCCGTCGCCGTCCGAGTCCTCGCTGTACGGATCGGTTCCGTTGTCACGCTCCCACTCGTCGCTCAGCCCGTCGTTGTCGCTGTCCACGTCCCGGAAATCCGGCGTGCCGTCGCCGTCCGTGTCCACCGGAGGCGTCGAGAGGTCATCGTCCCCGGCCTCCTCCGCGTCCGGGATCCCGTCGCCGTCCGTGTCCAGGTCGCGCCTGTCCGGAAGCCCGTCCCCGTCGACGTCCGAGTCCGCGGGCCTCTCGTCCGCATCGCCTATCGTGTCGCCGTCCGAGTCGACGTCGAAGTAGTCCTCCACGCCGTCGCCGTCCGTGTCCAGCGGCTCGGCGGGATTGCCGCCGATCTCGGTCACATCGTCGATGCCGTCGCCGTCATTGTCCGGGTCCATGTAGTCGAGCAGCCCGTCACCGTCCGCGTCTCCGTAGCCCTCGTCCGCGTCGAGCACGCCGTTGCCGTCCGAATCGAGATCGCGGAAGTCCGGGATCCCGTCCCCATCACTGTCCACCGGAGGCGTGTCGGGATCGTCGTCCCCCGCCTCCACGTCGTCCGGGATCCCGTCGCCGTCCGAGTCCTCGTCCTCCCAGTCCGGCACCGTGTCACCGTCCGTGTCCACGTCATCGCCGCGCCCCTCGTCCTCGTCGCTGATCGAGTCGCCCTCGGAGTCCCCGGGAATCTCGCCATCGGACTCGCCGTCACCCTTGAAGCTGTTCGCACCGCTGCAGCCACACAAGACCATGAGCACGAGAGGAAAACAGATGTTCTTCATGCCAGCCACCCCCTATCCTTCAAGTATATACTCCCCACCCGCCGATACAACCTGACCCCGCTTGCATGATTCGGCCTCCTGGCCTTCATCCTGGACAGATGCGACCTGGAGATCGCTCCCGACGGCCCGGCCAAGCTCAAGGGTCACGAGGCGGACTCCAGGATTCTCGCCTCGGCCTGGCAGGCCGAGTACTTCGTGACCCTCGACCGCAAGCACATCCTGGATAACCGCAAG
>JAFDER010000483.1 GCA_019310245.1 Deltaproteobacteria bacterium | reverse complement strand
ATCCAGCGAAACCCACGTCTCTTGCATGCATGACCCTTCTCCCCGCATTCGCCGCGTGTGGCGTGTCCGTGATTCGCGTGCTCTCCCTTAATTAAAGAAGCCTACCCTTCGAGTCCGATGCGGGCAAGCCGAAGCGGGCTACATCCTGCGCGGAGTGAGATGGTCGATCAGAGGTCTCGGAATTTGCCGAGCTGGTCTGCAGTGCCGATCATGATCAGCCTGCTGCCTTCCTGGAGGACCAGATCCGGTCGGGCAGCGGTCACCTCGCTCATGGATGACTGCACTGCGATGACGTTCAATCCGGTACGCTCGCCTATCCGGCTCTCGGCCAGACTCCTGCCCGTCAGGCCCTCGGGCACGGCGATCTCGATCACCGTGGCCCCGACGCCCAGGATGACCAGCTCGCGCTCGAGCAGTGCCGCGGTCAACGACTGCACTGCAAGCGTGGAGGAGCTCAGCACGAAGTCCGCACCGGCACGGTAGATGGAGTCCACATTGCGGGCGTGGGTGATACGGCTGACGATCCGCAATTTCGGGTTGAGCCTGCGGCAGTATATGGACAGGTAGATGTTGATCGCGTCGTCGTTGGTGGTCAGCACGACGGCGGGAGCTTCGGATAGCCCAGAGGCCATGAGAACATCGCGGTCGGCCGCGTCGCCGAAATGGACACCGTCGGCGATGTTCCTCAGGCGGGGGGCCAGGGTCTCGTCCTTCTCGACCAGCTGTACCCGGACGCCGCGTCCGCGCAGCTCGCGACAGACCGCCCGGCCGACCTTGCCTCCTCCCAGCACGACGGTTGACTCGCCCTGGCGGCTATGGAGCTCCAGGCGAGCGTCGAAGCTGTCGAGCTGTTCCTGCGTTCCGAGCAGGGCGACGACGGTCTTGGGACTGAGCACCATGTCGGGCTGTGCCGGCGAGAAGCGACCTGCTTCCTGGAGGGCGACGATGTTCAGGCCGGTCTGCTCCCTGATCCGCGTATCGCGGATGCGCTGTCCCGAGAGAGGCGTGTCGTGCACGGCCAGCTCCGCCAGCAGCAGCTGGTGAAAACGCCCCACGACGATCGTGGAGGCTCGGCCGGCGGGCACCCGGCTGGCCAGCTGCTGACCGAGTCGGTGCTTGAGCGGGATGACGTGGTCGGCGCCGCTGAGCTCGAGCACGTCGATGGAATCGCGCTCCTCGACCAGCGCCACAACCGGCACGGTCTTGGCCAGCTCGCGGAACGTCAAGATCAGGTTGGAGTTGCTGGCGTCATCAAGGTTGGCGACCAGCATCCGGGACTGGGAGGCGCGCATGGCTTTGAGCGTCTCGCGGCTGTCGAAATCTCCCGTCACGACCGAGAGCCCGTCCGTGTGCAGGTCGGTGGCCCGCTTCGGGTCGCTTTCGAGCAGGACGTAGGGTACACCCAGGCTCTTGAGCTCGGTGATGAAATTTCGCGCGATCACGTCGTACTGTGCAAGGATCACGTGGTCCTTGATCTCCTCACGGGCCTTGCGGGGAACGCGGAGGCGGACCTGGGCATCTATCCATGGGGCGTAGAAGAAGCGGATGAAGGTGAAGGGCATGACCATGAGCATGAAGACCACGCCCGAGATGAGCACCATGGAGCTGAACAACCTGCCCGTGTCGGTGTGGAAAGTGATGTCGCCAAAGCCCAGGGTCGTCATGACCGTCAGGGTCCAGTACACGCCCGTGAACCATGTGTGCTCCTGTCCCTCGACCCGTGCCATGATGATGTGGAAGAGCACCGCCCAGACCGCGATCATGGCCATCATCAGGAGGATCAGCTTGCCGAGCAGCTTCAGGTTGCGCCGCGCACTGGACTCGCGCAGAAGGTAGGCGAACTGCGTGGTGAGGAACTTCATGGAGCCTCCGGTCCCGGCGGGCGCCACCCCTGTCTCGGATGCTGCATCGCACCCGCAGGTTCGATGCACGGGGATGAACGTGCATCTTCACTCGGGATCTCCTGGTGTGCCACGGAAGGGGCACAGGCCAACGCGAAGAACTGGAGGCGCCTGCAGGAAATCACGAGCATGTCTGTGACTAGGGCTCGGCGAGCTCGGCAGCCGCTCCGTACAGCTCCGTGGTACCGGTGAGATGCAGGGCGCTGCCGCCCTTGTCCTGAGCGGCGGTGACGACCTTGGTCGGGAACGGATTGATCCCCACCTTGATGGCTGCGGTCAGCTCCGCGGAGCCGCGCTCTGCATCCACCCTCTCCGGCAGGTCGGGGGCGCCGTAGAAGAGAGGCGTCTTGGTCAGATCGACGTGACCGGGAATGAAGGCGACCAGGCGGCCCGAGGGATAGCCGTCGACTGCTATCTCGACGGGCACGTCGCCCGCGTACAGGACGGGCATGGCCGCCTGGCGCGGCCGGGCGCACTCGGGATTCACCTCGATGACGACGAGCGTACCCTCGGTGATGGCGGGATGGTCCTTCATCCACTTGTACTCGTGCGGCTCTTCCAGGGTGAAGCGCTGTGCGTGAAGCAGACCGTCGACCGCGCGGCAGTTCGGGACGTGCTTCAGGGAAAGGGTCCGGGCCTCTTCTGTGCCGGCGGCCGGGTCGGGCGTTGCCTTCACCTCGACGGATGGAGCTTTTGCCAGCTGAATGGGCCGTGACTTCTCCGTGCCGCCCGGATCCGGACCAAGGTCACATGCCGGCGCGAGGAGCACGGCGGTGATCGTCAATGCCGTCAGTCCATGTGTGCATCTCATGGCGTCAACTCCACGTCGTCGAGGCCGATGCGGCCCAGAGAAGATCCGTAAGTGCCACCGAACTCGAATCGGACGACGACGATGTCCGACAGATCGACTGCCGGTCCGTCGGTCTCGAAGTCGATCAGGCGGATGCGAACGGTGTTGAACTCGTTGGCCCAGCCCGCGCCGGTGCCCGTTCCCGTGCGCTTGTAGGTGGACGTGATGCCTCCGTACTCGCCGAAGTTGATCGAGCTCGTCCCGCCGCTGCCGTCCTCCAGGGTGACGGTGAAATCGAGCAGGCCGTCGAGGGTCACCGTGTTGGGGTGCCGGCTGCCCTGGCAGGCCCGCAGCGAGAGGTAGGCGTGCTGCGTGAAGTCCTGCTGGCCGGTGGGTACCTGGATCTCGTAGTAGGACGCGGAGCTCCAGTCGAACACCACCCCCCGGGTCAGGTCGTGGGAATCCTCGG
>JAFDER010000482.1 GCA_019310245.1 Deltaproteobacteria bacterium | reverse complement strand
CCGCGACGACGGGCCTCTTGAAGCAAGCCACGATCGAGTCGGCATAGGCGTTGTACGTCGACAGCTCGAAGTCCACGCCCACATGGCCGCCAGAGACCGCGATGCCGACCATCTCCCAGCCATCCTTGCCGTACTGCGCGTACGCATCGAAGCCGGCGATCTGCTTGGACTCGACATACGTGCACACGTGCTCCCACTTCTGCCCCGCATGCGGGGCCTGGGCTGCAGCCTCCGGTTCGATCACCTCGTGCGCGACCACTCCGGCAGCACACCCGATCATGATGGAGATGAGAACGAGGATCGTGACGAGCTTCCAGTCCATGGCGCCCTCCTTTACCGTGCAAGCTATCGCGCACCCGGTGCGACGCCAAGAGCCGCGCATGGAATTCCTTGAGTCTTTCCAGAATGCACGTATATATCAGGCAGGATGCACAGAGCCACCCTCATCACGCTCCTGATGCTGCTCCCGACCCTTCCACTTGTCAGCTGCGGACACATGTGCACGACCGAATGGTGCGTGTTCACGGTCAACGTGATCGATCACGAGGGTCATCCCGTCGAGGACGCCGACGTCGTCTCCGTGATCGCCGGGACGGGACGCGGGATAGGCTGCTCGCCGGACATACACGAGTCCTACGTCGGATCCGGAACCTACTGCATCGCCGACGACGGCACGCGCGGGTTCGATGAGGACAGGACCCGGGTGAGGGTCACGGTCTCGCGAGACGGGTATGCCACGTCCATCGAGGATCTCTTCTGCACACGGGGCAGCTGCCACGTGAACTGCGGCTCACGCGTCCGGACCATCGTCCTGTACCCTGCAGCAGTGGGGCACGAGGCCGGAGGCTGATCGTCAGTAGGGCTTGCAGATGATCTCGCGGACCTTCAGCGAGAAGAAGTCCTGGGCGTGTGCGGGCTGCAGGACCAGGGCGGAGTCCGCACCCGTGGCGGAGCCGCCGATGGAGATCACGTCGCGGTCCACGGGGACGAGGCCGGCGTCCGCGGCCATGAGGGCCATCTCCACTGCGACCTTGGTGCCCTGGCCGAAGATGCGCAGGGTCTGCGCCATCACCTCGTCCACCTGGTAGGTCTTGAACCTGCGGCGCACGGCGCGGCCGACGCCGCCAAACGCGTGCGTGGCCGTGAGGATCCTGGCGCCCAGGCCGCGCGCATCCTCGACGAGCGGCGCGTCGGCCTCCTGCATTCCCGGCTTCGAGAAGCCGGTCGAGTGCGTGACCACGACGACGTCCTTGCCATGAAAGAGCTTCGCCGCTGCGAGGCCCGTCTTCCCGGACGTGGTGGCCACGATGAACGTCTCGATCCCGAGCTGCTCCGCCCTCTCGAGGGCGAGCTCCAGCGTCCTCGACGTGTTGACCTCGCCCTTCCTCTCGAAGAGATGCATCTCAGCCCTCCTTCTTCCCGCCCGGGCTCTTCGTGAGCCAGAACTCGAGCTTCCCCTCGTCGCCTCCCACGCGGTAGTGGCGGTCGAGCTGCGCGTTCAGCGGCTTCGTATGCTCCGCGCCGTCGATCACGACCGGTGCAGCGAGCGGCCTGATCTGCAGGCCCGCGCGGACGGGCCGGATCACGCAGAGCACGTCCTCGCGGTACAGGCCGGCGTCTCCGCCGCGTCCCACGATGATCTCCTGCCTCATGAGAGGGACGACCGGCTTGATCCTCCTTCCCACGGGGATCGTCCAGGTCCTCTCCCTGCCCCCGATGACGTCCTTGAATCCGAACGTGAGATCCCGATCAAAGGACGGTCTGACCAGCCGCTCGACGACGAACACGACGATGAGCAGGATGACGATCGCAACGTAGAGGAAGATCCGGTACTCGTCGTGGATGCGTCCCACGTCCCATGACCGGACCCGTCCCTCGACGGGGATCTCCCACGAGCCGTCACCCTCCACGTCCTTCGCCTGGGCCTCGTCGACGGACAGCCTGATGCGTCCGGAGAACTTGCCCCCGTGGATGGAGGTTGCCTCCGGGTCCTTGAAGCGGACGCGGAACCTGATCTGCGGATTGCTCTTGCTGATGACGAACGACTCGCCCGGCTGGAACTCCAGGTGCTCCCAGCCGTCAACGCCCTTGGTGTCCACCTGTATCCTGAACGAGACGTCCGGCGGCAGCTCCACGCCATGGGCGAGGCTGAGCGGAGGATCGAGGCTCGTCCACCCCTTGCCGTCGGGCGACATCCACTTCATCTTGCGAATGTCGAACCGGAGGGGAATGCGCGGGTAGACGACGAACCGGAACGGCTCCATGAATGCAACGAACTCCCCGCTCACATGGCTCACCTTGCCCTTCAGGTAGTAGGTGCCAGGCTCGGAGGGCGTGAGGGCCACGATCGTCTCGCCCTCGCGCGACGCCTCGAGCATCTGCATCTCGCCCCACTGCGGGATCTCTCCATCTATGCGCCTCACCAGGACCTGGAACTTCAGGTCGTCGAGGAACCCCCGGTTGAAGACGTACGAGTAGCCCTCGGGGTGCTTGAGCGCCGCGACGGTGCCGAGGTCCATTCCCAGCGGGATCGAGTCCGGCGGCGTCTGGAGGAAGCCGTACTCGAGATCCACGTCCTGCATGATCCTCATCAGGAAGGTTTCGCCCTTCTTGAACTTTGCCTCGATGCGGTAGTTGCCCGGCAGAGGATCGCTGATGGAGAACAGCGCGAAGCCAACCGGGTCCTCGGGCAGCCGGAACCACCGTTTCTGCTTGTATTCCAGCCCCTTCTCGAGGTGGGCCTCGCACGAGAAGACGTCGTCCTCGGGCTTGCCGAAGGGCCAGTTCCTGACGATCTCGGAGGCGGCATCCTCGGACGTGAACGTCACCTTGGAGGGCACCACGGGGAACAGGACGACGACCCACAGGTGCCTGGAGCCCCGGAACACCTCGAAGCTCTCGCCCCTGCGGCCCATCGAGTCCGGCTCAACCGTCTGCGATGGGGCGTTGACCGTCGTGACGAACCTCGAGAGGATCGATGCCAGGAGATCCGT
>JAFDER010000481.1 GCA_019310245.1 Deltaproteobacteria bacterium | reverse complement strand
TGCTATAGTAATCCCATGAGAACATCCTCCCTGCTCATCATCTGCCTTCTCGCGGCCGTACCCCTTGCGTGCTCGGACGACGGCAACGGCGCCCGCGACGCCACCGTGGACGCCATCTGCTCGCCAGGACACCTGCGGTGCGATCCCGATGGCAGGCCGTGGATCCAGCAGTGCAGCGAGGACGGATCGGAGTGGGTGGACCACACGTCCTGCGATGGGCTCTGTCACGAGGCCATCTGCTATCCGCCACTGGACGCGGGGACCGGCTGAGGGCGGAGGCCTCGTGATCACGGGCCGAGGTCGTGCGGATCCCGCGGGCGGGAATGGATGGCGGTCGGGGATCGCCTTGCATTTCATCCGCAGATATTGTTGGATCCCCCGCAGGCGGCGAGGGGACTGATTTCAATGCCCGACGACGAGAAAGAACCCAAGGACGAGCACATCGAGGGCGAGACCACCATGGTCACGAGCCTCGAAGATCTCTACCCGAACATGGGCAAGCAGCTCGTCTCCAAGAAGGCCTACCTCATCGTGATCGCGGGCAATTCGGTCGGCGAGATGTACCAGATCCGGAAGGAAGAGATCCACATCGGCAGGGACCGGACCTCTGACATCATCATCACCGATGTCGGCATCTCGCGCGGCCACGCACGCATCTTCCACGACGCCGGTGGCGACCTGTGCATCGAGGACCTCAAGAGCACGAACGGTACGTTCGTCAACGGCGATGAGGTGCAGAAGCGGGTCCTGATCGACGGCGACCGCATCCAGTTCGGACGTACGACGATCCTGAAGTTCTCGCTGAGTGACGACCTGGAGGAGAGCTTCCAGCGCCGTATGTACGACTCGGCCGTGCGGGACGGGCTCACGCGCATCTACAACCGCCAGTACTTCGAGGAGAGGCTGGCAAGCGAGTTCAGCTACGCCTACCGCCACTTCATCCCGCTGAGCATCATCATGATGGACCTGGATCACTTCAAGTCGGTCAACGACACCTTCGGTCATCCCGTGGGCGACGTGGTGCTCAAGACGGTGGCGAGCACGATCACGCGGACCATCCGCACCGAGGACATGCTCTCGCGCTACGGCGGTGAGGAGTTCGTGATCCTGGCACGCAACACGGACGCTCAGAGCGTCCACATCCTGGCCGAGCGCATCCGGTCCTCGATGGAGGAGCAGATCGTGCCGTTGTCGAGCGGCGTCATCAAGGTGACCCTCTCCGCGGGTACGTCCACGCTCGAGAACCGCAACGTGGGAACGCCCGAGGAACTCGTGGCGGCGGCCGATGAAGCGCTGTACCACGCCAAGAGGATGGGCCGAAACCGGTGCGTCCAGGCCACGACGGGATGACACGGTGCGCACGGATCTGGCAGCCACCATCGATCACACCCTCCTGAAGCCAGAGGCGAACCTTGCGCAGGTGCAGCAGCTCTGCGCCGAGGCCCTCGAGCACGGATTCAAGACCGTGTGCATCAACAGGGTCTGGGTGGAGGACGCGAGACGTCTGCTCGCGGGATCTTCGGTGGGCGTGTGCTCGGTCGTGGGCTTCCCGTTCGGGGCAACCTCGCACACCGTCAAGGCGTTCGAGGCGGCGGAGGCCGTTGCGGCGGGGGCCGACGAGATCGACATGGTGATCGCGGTCGGCGCCCTCAAGCAGGGCAGCTTCGACGAGGTCCGCAGGGGCATCGAGTCGGTCGTCCGGGCATCCGAGGGGCGGATCGTCAAGGTGATCCTCGAGACGTGCCTCCTCGCAGAAGACGAGAAGATCACCGCCTGCAGGCTGTCTGCAGAGGCGGGCGCCCACTTCGTCAAGACGTCCACGGGATTCGGCTCGGGCGGAGCCACGATCGACGACGTTCGGCTGATGCGCCGCACCGTGGGCGAGGCACTGGGCGTCAAGGCGTCGGGAGGCATCCGCACCACCGAGCACGCCGACGCGTTCCTCGAGGCTGGCGCGACACGGCTCGGAACGAGCTCCGGTATCACCATCGTCACCAGCGGCTGAGCTCTCTCCATCCCGCAAAGAGACGAGACCGAGCCGGGTGACGAAGTCAACGCAGGATCGCGCCGCGGATCTGCAGCAGAATCAGAATTCCAGCTTGTAGAGGTACTGCCCCATCAAGACGTAATCGCCGGAGTTCACCGAGTTGGAGGCGCCGATGCGCAGGTAGGTACCGTTGGATGAGCCCACGTCCACGACCTGGTAGCCACCGTCGTTGCGGGTGATCTTGAGGTGAAGGCCGGAGACGTAGCCATCCTCGGGGAAGATGATGTGTCCCCGCTCGCGTCCGAGCAGGATCTCATCGCCCTCGAGCAGGTAGGCGTTGCCCACGGTCTCCTTGCCCACGATGAGGCTGAGGCGGCCCCAGGCATCCTTGCGCGGCGAGCCCATGATCCCGGTACCGTCCTCGGATGTGCTCTCCTCGGGCAGGAGCTCGAAGCGCACGACCTCCTGGCCGACGCGGATCATGTCGCCGGGGTTCAGCTCGTAGATCTGCTCGGGGACCAGCCTCACGTATACGCCGTTGAGGCTGTCGAGATCCTCGGCCACCAGTGCACCCGGACCCGAGAACTTGAACCTCGCATGTTCGGGGGACAGGAAGAAATCCTCGGAGAAGGAATCTCCGCTGTTGCGGCCGATCGTGATGCCCTCTTCGGCGATGGGGATGGACGCCCCCTCGCTGCCATCGGGCTGGATCATGATGATGCGGCCCAGGGCGTCGGCCGGTACGGCCGCAGGTGCAGCTTCGGACGCTGCCGCCGGGGCGGCCTGCGCTCCGGGTTCGGGTGCTGGTGTGCCGCAGCGGCCGCAGAACTTGAATCCTTCTGGAATATCCGCGTCGCAGCTCGGACATTTGAGCGGCTCGGGAGGCCCGGCCGGCGCAGCCTCTGGCTCCGGAGCGGATTCCGGCGCCGCGGCCGCGGGCTCGGCCGCCGGGGGGGCGGCGGGCTGCTCGGCTGCCGGGGCGGCAGGAGCAGGGGGCGCAGCCGCGACGGGC
>JAFDER010000480.1 GCA_019310245.1 Deltaproteobacteria bacterium | reverse complement strand
CCCTCGATCTCGATGCCGTCACCCGCGTCCGAAGTGTCCGTACCGGAATCAGCACTTTCTCCGGGCCCGTCCGAGCAGCCGGTGGAGCACAGGGCGACGAGGCACGATGCGAGCACCCTGTACTTGACGCTGATCCCCACCTGAATCGTGCTCCTCTGCAGCATGTACCGGAGTGCTGGTAGTATACGATATTGCAGCCAAAACGTCTCCCCGATGAAGTGTCGACGTTGTTGGTGCCGGTCCCTCATGGTATCGTAACGCCGTCGGAATAAATGCTTGAAACGGAGTTCCTCATTTCTCAGCCGTCAGGCAGGGATGAGGACGCCGGACGAAAGGGGATGCCCATGACGTGGGGACGTATCTGCACCGTGATGTTGGCCGTGATTCTCGCGATTCCCGGCTGCAACGTCGACAAGGAGCACTGCGACACGCAGGAGCTCTGGGACGCGCTCGTGTCTGCCAGTCCAGGCGACACCGTTCTTGTGGGCACGTGCCGCGTGACCGGCAACTTCGGGGTGCCGGCCGGCGTGATCCTCATGGGCGTGAGCCGCGAGGAGAGCATCATCGAGGGAGAGAGCGGCGAGGCCGCGATCTCCGTGATCCCCGGCGAGGTCGGGAGCCGCGTCTCGAACCTGACCGTCGTGTCGCACGGCACGGCCGGGATCCGCGTCCAGGGCGCGGGAGACGTCATCATCGAGGATGTCACGATCACCTCGACGGTGGGCATCGGGGTCGCGGTCGACGGCGCGACCAATCTCGTGGTCGCGGGCGTCGCGATGACCGGGCCCGTGACGCCGGCGAACGTGGACGCCATCATGCCGGGCGCGACGCCCGACGACACGGCCACGCACGGCCTGCTCATCGTGGACGTCGCGAGCGCCGAGATCATCGACATCAACGTGAGCGGGTACGCGATGTTCGGCGCACTGTGCGTCAACAGCACGGTCGCGTGGACGGGCGGCGAGGTGACGGAGAACCGGGGCACGGGCATCATGATCTACTCGGGCAGCGCCACTCTCGACGGCGTCACGATGTGCCGGGCGCTGCAGGGCATGAGCCTGTTCCCGTCCTACGCCGGCGTGTTCGCAGCGGGAGCGACGGTCAACTCGACCAACCTCGTCGTCTGCGACGGCGATGACTACGGCCTCTTGCACGACAACGTCGATGCAACGCACGTGGACATCTCCGCGACGGGCAACGGCGACGCCGCCCTGTGGGCCCAGCACTGCCCGTCGTTCGAGATCTCCGGCGCGAGTACGACGATCACGGACAACAAGTTCGGAGGCATCGTCCTGGTGGAGACTGAGGTCGCGACGATCAGCGATGCGGTCATCGACGGCAGCACGCTGGCGACGCGCGTGTTCGAGGAGACTGGCTCCGTGCAGGTGGGTGACGGCATCCAGATCATCCGGCCCGCGGGCATCCTGTCGCTGAGCAACCTGTCGATGAGCGACAACGAGCGCGTGGGTCTGCTCCTGGACATGTCTGGCACCGGAACGTTCGCCGAGGTCACCATCGATACGGTCACAGTGAGCGGGACGGGGGAGCAGTACGGCGCCGTGGCCCAGTCGGCCGTCCCCCCTGACGGCTGGGACTCCGGCTTGACGCGAGAGGGCGACACCGAGACGAACGACTCGGCGCTCGTCGAGCCGCTGGACGTGGCGGGCGTGGCCGGGGCCGACGTGATGCCATCGGCGGGCAGCGCGGTGGACGAGGGAGTGGCCGGCATCATCGGCGACTCCGGCATCATCGGTGACACGGGAATCATCGGCGACACCGGCTAGGCGCTACGGAGTCCGTAAAACGTCATGTGTCGGGGTGTATAGGGGTCAGACCCGATGGGGTCTGACCCCATCGGGAAACCCCATTCAGCGGAGGAGGTGGTCGCAGTCGGGCCGAGGCGCCTCGCACAGGCCTGCCTGGCCTTCTCGAGCATGTCGTCGGCCTCGACCTTCTTGCCGGCGGCCGAGAGGCAGGCCGCGGCCACGAGGTGGAGCTCCACCTCGAACTGCTGGGTCCCGCCCAGCTTCTCGTAATTCTCCACGGCTTTCAGACCCGCCTCGACGGCATCGTCCCACCGCTTCAGGGCGAGCAGGGCGAGCGCTTCGGCCATGCACGCGAACATCTCGGGCTCGGTGTGGCCCTTGGGCGACGCCTCCTGCCTGACGGATCGGGCCCGGTCGAGCGCACGTTCGGCGGCGTCCTCGCCGACGTCGAAGAGCGCCAGGTAGACCTCGGTGGCCATCACGACCTGCCCGAGGTGCGACTGCCGGCTCACCTCGAGAGCCTCCTCCTCGGCCAGGCGCGCCTCCACGGCCTTGCCGGCCTTCCACAAGGCCCAGCCGAGGTTGTGGAGCGTGAAGGCGAGCACGCGGCGGTTGCCTGTCTTCTCGAGGAGCTGGCGCGCGGCCTCGAGGTCGCACTCGGCGGACTCGATGTCGCCCAGCTCGGACCACAGGAAGCCGCGCCTCATCAGCAGGTCGGCCTCGGACTCGACGTCGCCGACCTCACGCGCGATCTCGATCGCCTCGAGAAAGGACGGCAGGCCATGCCAGTGACCGTTGCGGATCACAGCGATCGTGCCGTCATCCATGAGCGCACTGAGCAGCAACTGTCTGGACTCGAGCCTGCGGGCCACGGCCACCGCCTCGGCCGCGGTCTCGGCGCCCCTGTCAAGGTCTCCGCCGTACGCGGCGGACTGGGCAAGCTGTCCCAGCGCCCTGCACTCCCACTCCACGTCCTCGGCCTTGCGGCACTCGCGCAGGGCCTTCTCGAGGATGCGCCTTGCCTTGCGCGGATCGGAGAGCCTGACGAGCGCGCCCTGGCGCACCGCGGCGCGGGCGGCATGCTTCATGTCGCCCGCGCTCAGGGCAAGCTTGGTGATCTCCTCGAGGACCATGAGCGCCTCGTCCCGCCGGCCGAGCCGCGCGAGCACCCGCTCCTTTCCGAACAGCGCGGAGAAGTGGCTGCCCTGGACGCCGGACGTGGACTCCTTGCTCTCTCCCACAAAGAGCTGGATCGCACGATCGTAGAGATGCAGGGCGTCGGTGTTGGCATAGCTCTCCCGTGCGGAGTCCCCCGCGCGGACGTACTGGACCGCAGCCTCGGTCTCGTTCCCGGCGAGCTCGAGATGGCTGGCCAGCACGGCCGGAGTGGCGCGATGGCCGGCCAGCCACCGCGCCGCCTTCTCGTGCAGCGAGGCGCGCTCGCGGCTGGGCGTCATCTTGTAGGCGACGTCGCGGAGCATCACGGACCGGAACTCGTACTCGCGGCACGCTCCAACCGTGCTCTCGAGCCGCGCGACGATCACGTCGCGCCGTGCAAGAACGGAGAGAACGCTCGCGCAGTCGTCCACACCCAGCGAGGCCAGCGCATCGTCCCAGAACACGGAGCCCAGCACGGCGGCCCTGCGCGTCGCCTGCTTCAGCAACGGATCGAGAGCGTCCAGCCGCGCTTGCAGCATGCCCTCGACCGTCGACGGGATCCGGGACAGGTCCTGAGCGCCCGAGAAGGTCCACTTGCCGTTCTCGGGATCCAGGGCCAGCGTCGCCTGGTGGCGCAGCGCGAGCAGGAACTCCTCCACGAAGAGCGGCACGCCCTCGGTCATCGTCCAGATCTCCTCGAGGAGCGAGCTCGGCGGGGTCGAGTCGAGCAGGTTCTCGACCATGGCTCGCGTCTCGGACCTGGAGAGTGGCTCGAGCTTCAGCTTGAAGTGAGCACGGGCATCCAGGAACGCATCGCCCACGACCTGATGCATCTCCGGACGTCCCACGAGCATGACGAGCAGGGGACGGCCTCGAGCCTCGCTGCACAGGCGCGTCAAGGCGTCGAGCGTGCTCGTGTCCACGTGCTGGACGTCCTCGATGCACAGGATGACCGGGCCGGAGCGGGACATCGCGTCGACGAGCAGGATGAACGCGTCGATGGTCCGGTCCCTCAAGCGCTGGGGCGTCTCGCGCAGGGCCTGGATGGACGGACTGTGGGAAATCCTCACGCCAGCGGCGATGGACAGGAGCTCGGAGATCGTGCCATCGTCCCGCTCGACGCCAACCTGCGAGACGAGCGCCTGAAGCCTCTCGAGCGCCTCGTCCTCGCTGCAGTCCGTCTCGAGCTGCGCCCTCCTGCGCATGGCATGCCCGAGGGCAGCGAACGGCTGCTCGCGCGACAGCGGCTCCGCCGTTCCCTCGAGATACGTGACCTGGCCCTCGTGGAGGGAATCGAGCTGGAAGATGAAGTCCTGCTTGAGCCGTGTCTTGCCCAGACCCGGATCGCCCGAGATGCTCACGACCACCGGCTGGGGATCGGCGATCATCTGCTTGAACACGTCCTGGATCTGCGCCAGCTCGTCGTCGCGGCCCACCGCGACGATGTCCCGCCCGAACAGGCCCGGCGCCGCCCGGAGTCCCACATGGTCCCGGAGCCCGCCGATCTCGAAGGCCGGCTCCTGTCCCTCGGCGGTGACGAGGGCGCGCGTGTGGTACATGCCCCGGATGCGGCTGTACGTGGATGCGTCCACCGCGATGCCTCCCGAGGAGACCATCTCGAGCAGGCGGGCCGCGGTGCCTGCTGCGGGACCCGTGCTCACGCCGCTCGCCTGGGCCAGGGCGCGGCCCGTGCCCACGGCGATGCGCACGCCCGTCCTGCCGCCCAGCCGGCCGCGCGCTGCAACGGCGGCGCGGACCGCCCTCACCGGCTCGTCCCCGAACGAGAGCGCGAGGCCGAACAGGCCCACGGCGCGGTTGCCGGCCAGGTGCTCGACCTGCCCGCCCTGATGCTGCACCTCTTCGGACAGCGTCTCGTAGACGCGTCTGGTCTCGCGCGTCAGCTCCTCCACGTCGGCAGACGCCGACATCTCGATGTCGGCCACGAGCACCGTGACGATGCGCACCTCCTCC
>JAFDER010000479.1 GCA_019310245.1 Deltaproteobacteria bacterium | reverse complement strand
GCCGAAGTTCGCTCCCGGGTTGAACGTGGCGCCCAGGCCGGTGTTCATGTTGTCCATGTACATGGGGAAGACGACCTCGAAGAGCGAGTCCCCGTAGCACAGGTAGGGGGCGGAGCACTCCTGCGCGTAGTAGCGCATGAGCCCGAACGTGACGTCTCCGTAGGCGTTGACCACGTCCTGGATCACGTCCTTGGCGATGAACATCCTGCTGTCGTTCGCCAGGAAGTCCGTGTCCCAGGCCGTGGGCGGCGTCCCCGTGCCCGTGTCGATGCCCGGGCAGCACGATCCCCAGCCTCCCGACAGCGGCGGGTCCTGGCTGCCGTCGCCGAGCGTCTCCCAGAAGCAGCCTTCACCAGATCCGCAGGGCGTGAGCAGCATGGAGCTCGACGTGTCGAGCAGGATCATGATGTAGGGCTTGATCTGATCGCCCCTGGCCGTGGCCGGAAGGACCGTCAGGCATGCGATAAGAGAGCAGGCTGCAATCATGGACGCGGTCTTGCGTGGCATCGTCACCCCTCCTGACCTGTGTGCTTTCTTCAGAGGATACACTTCTCCACCATGATGACGTGCAAAGAACGTTCCGCAAAGGGCTGCAGCCGTGTGCGGCTGCACCTTCCATGATTTCAGGGGGTTGAAGGATCGAGCCCCGTCCACGTCCACGGGCAGGGTTCGGTAAACATGTCAAGGGTATGAAAAGAGTAGCCGCCTTGTGCCGAGACCTGCGCGTGGCTAGGCTGGGGCGCGAGGCGATGGGCGGCTGGATCATCAGGACCGAGGGACTTTCTCTGCGCTACCGGGGCGCGAACGAGGACGCGGTCCACGACCTCGACATCACGATCGAGGGAGGGACGATCCAGGGCATCCTGGGGCCGAACGGTGCGGGGAAGACCACGACCCTCGCCATGCTGTGCGGCCTCCTGAAGCCCACGAGAGGCCGTGTCCGCTTCTCCGACGAAATCGACGCGGGCAGCGTGAGGCGCTCGATCGGGTTCGTGCCGCAGGACCTCGCCCTCTACCCTGGTCTGACGGGACGCGAGAACCTCGCATTCTTCGGGAGGCTCTACGGGGTCGTCGGCGAGAGGGTCGTGAAGCGGATCGACGCACTGCTCGAGATGGTGGGCCTCGAGGAGCGGGCCGACGACGTGGTCCGGCACTACTCGACGGGGATGAAGCGCAGGCTCAACCTCGCCGCGGGACTCGTCCACGAGCCCTCCATCATCCTCCTCGATGAGCCCACGGTGGGCATCGATCCGCAGTCGCGCAACCGCATCCTCGATGCCGTGCTCGAGCTCAGGAGGAATGGAGTCTCGATCCTCTACACCACCCACGACATGGAGGAGGCCAGCCGGCTGTGCGACGCGATCGTCATCATCGACCGGGGAAGAGTGCTCCTCGAGGGCGATCCCGGCGTGATCGTGGCAGAGCACGGACGCACGAGGATGGAGCTCACCGCCGCAGGTGCCGGGGATGCGATCGTCGAGGAGATCGCCGGCCTCGACGGCGTGGACGAGGCCGGCCTCGACGCTGGCGTGCTCGTCGTCCAGCTGCCGGGTGACGGCGACCCCATGCAGATGATCGAGACGATCGGCAGGATTGCCCGCTCGCGCGGCGTCGAGATCGTGCTGCGCGGGATCGTGGAGCCGAGCCTCGAGACGATCTTCCTCGACATCACGGGACGATGCCTCAGGGACGAGTCGTCGGACGGGTGGGAGGCATGAGCGCCGTCCTGGCCATGGCCCTGAAGGAGTGGAGGCTGCTCCTGCGCGATCCCGGCAGCCTCGCGCTGCTGTTCGTCATGCCTTCGATCTTCATCCTCGTCTTCTCTCTCTCGCTGCAGGGCGTGTTCTCCTCGGACGAGGAAAAGATGGACGTGCTCGTGGCCGACCCCGCCGGGCCCCGTTTCACCCGGGCCCTCGAGGACACGGGACACTTCCGTGCCGTCACCGCGCTCGACGGTGCTCCCGTGACCCGAGAGACCATCCTGCAGGCGATCGAATCGGGCGATCACGAGATCGGCATCGTGATCCATCCAGGCGCGCAGCACGTCGAGGTCGTTTCCGATCCCCTGCTCACGCCGCAGATCACGCAGGCCGTCACGTCCTGCCTCCGCGCGTCGGCCCTCGAACTCGCGATCGAGCAGCTGACGGAGGCCGTCGAGACGATGGAAGGCGAGCTCGATTCCCTCGCCGCCGCCGCCGCCGAGCTTCTCGAGATCAACCGGGAGCTGCTCGAGACCCTGCTCGAGGTGCACGGCCACCTGAAGAAGGCCTCGTCCATGATGCCCCCCGGCATGAGGCCCGAGGTGAGCCCGGAGCAGATGGACGAGCAAGAGGCGGAGCTGAAAGCGAGGATCGAGAAGGCGAACGAGATCTCGCCTCCCGGCGCGAGGCCATCCCCCTCATCCTCCCTCACCATCACCCAGACACACGCCTCGTCCGGCGAGCACGACGTCGAGATGACCTCCGTGCAGGCCAGCGTGCCTGGCTGGACGATCTTCGGCCTGTTCTGGATCGTGCAGATCCTCGCGCTGAGCATCATCACCGAGAGGGCGAGCGGCGCGTACGGCCGCATCCTGGTGGCGCCCGTCTCGTTCGCCTCCTACCTCGTCGGCAAGGCGGTCCCCTACCTGGTCGTGAACCTGGTGCAGGCCGCGCTCATGTTCGGGATCGGGATCTGGGTCCTGCCGCTCTTCGGCGCTCCGGGCCTCGAAATAGCGAACCCTGCGGCCACGCTGCTCGTGACGCTCGCCATCTCGCTCTGCGCCATCGCCTTCGGGCTGTTCTTGGCCTCGGTGACACGGTCGGCCTTCCTCGTGGGATCCGTCTCGGCCGTGATCCTGGTCATCATGACGGCGCTGGGCGGGATCATGGTCCCCACGTTCATCATGCCCGAGGTCATGCAGAAGATGAGCCTCCTCGTCCCGCACGGCTGGGCGCTTCAGGGTTACCTGGACGTGATCGTCCGGGGACGCCCGGCGGCGGACGCGCTGCCCGAGGTGGGC
>JAFDER010000478.1 GCA_019310245.1 Deltaproteobacteria bacterium | reverse complement strand
ATGTTTGCGTACACGACGGGATCGATCACGATGCCCGAGAGCTCCATGTTCTCGCCCATCATGGCCGTGTAATCGATGCCCTTCGTGTGGAAGTAGTAGTAGGGCCATGCCGTGACGATCGCCGAGAGCACGAGGCCCGTGACGGCGATCCACAGGCTCTCCCACATGACGAGCCCGAAGAGCTTCCCGGGGCTGAACCCGATGGCCATCATGATGCCGAACTCCCTGAGCCTCTCCATCACGTTCATGAACAGCGTGTTGAAGATCCCGGCCGCCACGAGGATCAGGATCAGGATCTCGAAGATCACCGTGAACGAGGAGTCCATGGTGACGTAGTTGGCCAGCTCGGACTGCGTCGTGGTCCAGGGCAGGACCACCGTGTCCCCTGGCGTCCTCGCCTGCAGGCGCGCGGCCACCTTCTCGCTCGCGCGCTGGTCGCCGATGAACGCGCCCACCTGCGTGGCCTCGTTCTCCCCGTAGCCGAGAACCGTCCGGACCGAGTCGATGGGAAGCAGGCGACCTTCTTGCCGATCCCGATTCCCAGGTTGTCGGCGAGCTTCTGGCCCACGACGATGCCCCGGCCGGTCGAGGAGTCGAAGAGCTCGCCCTCCTTGATCGCCTCGAGGATGGAGAGGGTCGACTCGTCCTCGACCGCAGGGTCGATGGCGAGGAATCCAGCGCCGTAGCTGTTGCCGCCGGCCGCGAGGAGCGTGGAGCCCGTGATCCGCGTGACGACCTTCTCCACGTCGTCGTCCTCGAGTGCGAGGGCCGCCAGCTCGTCCGCGTTCTCGACCGTGTTCTTGAGCGAGGGGTTCTCGAGCAGATCCGGGTGCTGGAAGGTCAGGTGTCCTCCTCCCAGGCGGGCCGCCATCTCGATCATCTTGCCGTAGCTGTCGTCGCTGATGGATGTGAAGAAGACCGTGAGCAGCACGCCGAAGGCGATCCCCGACAGGGTGACGAGGGTCCGGCGCTTGTTGCGCCACACGTTGCGCCAGGCCATGGCTGCAAGGCTCGAGCCGCTCATCACATCACCTACTGGTGCCTCATGGCGCTCACTGGACGGATGAGCGCCGCCTTGACGGCCGGGTAGAGGACCGCGATGGAGACGATGAAGACCAGCGTGATGACGGGGCCCATGTACGTCTCCTGCGTGACCGCCGCCTTCCAGATGGGATCCCAGGCGATCCCGGAGATGGAGATGCCCCCGATCCAGGTCATGTCGATGCCTATCTTGACCATGTACCAGAGGGCCGGGATCGAGAGCAGGCAGCCCGCCGTGAGCGCGATCCCGGTCTGGATGCCGCTCTCGACGAGGATGAGCCTGAGGACGCCGCCGGGACCCACGCCCAGCGCCTTGAGCACGCCGAACTCCCGGATGCGCTCGAACACGGCCATGAGCATGGCGTTGAGGATCACGATCGCGATGGCGATGTAGATGATGAGGAACATCACGTACATGACGCCTGCCGTGGAGTCCATCATGGAGGCGAGCGTGGGCAGGAGCTCGCGCCACGACTGCACGTCGAGATCCGGCGCCAGCTCCCTCACCCGGGCGGCGGCCGGATCGAGCTCCATCTCGGCGGGCCGGCGCACGATGATCTGGTGCACGCCGGTCGGGATGACCATGAGCTCCCGGAACGCCGCCTCGTTCATGAAGATGCCGCCGCGGTCCACCACGTCGCTGATGGCCTTGAGCACGCCGCGCACGGTGTAGAGCTCGTTCGCCATGGAGCCGTCCGCGCCCTGGGTGAGGACCACGATCTCGTCGCCCATCTTGACTCCCAGGGTGCGCGCCAGCCTCGTGCCGACCACGACCCCGGATGCGTCGGCCGGATCGAGCCACTCGCCGATGGCCACGTGGCGGTTCACGTGGCTCACCCGGGCGTCAAGCTCCACGTCCACACCTCGAAGGACCACGCCCGCCGACTGGTCGCCGGCCGCGGCGAGCCCGGCCGCCACGAGCCGGGCCGAGGCGGGAAAGCCCGCGTCGTCCAGCTTGGTCAGAAGCTCCTCATGGTTCTCGATCCTGTTGTAGATGGACGGATCGTCGCGGTAGCCGCCTGAGAAGATCTGCACGTCGCCCATCTCGAGGTTCAGGATGTTCTGCTCCAGCCCGATGAGGTAGCCCTGGATGAGCCCCGAGTAGAGGATCATCACGAACAGGGCGAGGCTCATGGCAGCCACGGTGACGAGCGTGCGGCGCTTGTTGCGCCACACGTTGCGCCAGGCCATCTTGAAGACGCTCACTCTACACCCCCCTACATCGACTTGAGCTTCTGGAGGCTGAAGAAGCTCTTGTTGAGTTTCACGCCGAAGTCCATCTCCTTGACCAGGACCTGCGTGTACTCGCCCGAGCCGTCGAGCGGCTTGATGACCATCTTCATGGGCATGGTGCGCTCACCGAAGGTCGTGTGCTTGTAGAACTTCATGACGCGCACCTTGTTGCCGTCCTCGTCGTAGTAGAGCTGGCGCAGGGGCTGCAGGTCGGACGCCCTCACCGAGACCACGATCTTGCCCCACACCACGGCCGCGTTCTTCCTGGGAGTGAGCACGAAGCGGTGGATCTCCAGGCCACTCTTGATCGGGCCGCTGAAGGTCTTCTTGATCGTGAAGTCGTCGGCCATGCGGGAGTTCTTGACGAGGTCGTCGTTCGTGAAGTGGCTGCCCATCCACGAGCCTCCCATCATCCCGCTCGTGATCTTGATCGTCTTGCCCGTCTTGGACAGGTAGGTGAACAGATCGTTCTTGGCCTTGAGCGTGGCCGTGCCCTTCTCCTTCTTGGGTGAGATGATGCGCATGAGCGAGTACTTGGTGCCCAGGGTCCAGCTCTCGAACTTCATGGTCCGGGTCCAGTTCTTGGTCTTGACCTTCATCTGCATGATCCCCCGGCTCTTCTCGCCGCGGTACTGGTCGTCGATCTTGTTCATCACGTAGGTGGCGAACTCGGGCGAATCGGGGTCCGGCGCCTCGCTCGCGGCGGGCATCGCCGTCAGCAGCAGCGCGCAGGCTGCACCGAGAACCGGCACGAGGAGTTTTCTTGGTGACATGTTCATCTTCTTCCTCCTGAGGGACCAGAGGCGTCCCGTTGCTTTCTGGTGACACTCACGCCGTCCACGATCATGTCGGCGAGGATCTCTGCAAAGCGCTCCACGCTCAGGCCCATGCGGAGCCTTTCGTCCGCGAGCATTCCGGACATGTGGAGAAGCCCGGTGAGGACCGAGACTCGATCGGATATCTCGCTCTGCGTCCACCTGTGCGGCGCGGCGGCCAGGTCAATCATCTCGCCCAGGAAGTCGAGGCGGATCCTCTCCCACTCCAAGGCCTGCTCCTGGGGAACGTCCTGGAGCACGGCAAGGATCACCCTGTCGCCGCTCGTGAGCCGGGAGACGAGCGGCATCTCGTTGGCGAGCTGCATCCCGATGGCGATGTACTGCCTCAGCCTCTCCCTGGGCTCCAGGTCCTCGCTGAACACGGGCTTGAGCCGGACGAAGTACGTCTTCTTCTCCTCCGCGATGGCGTGGATCA
>JAFDER010000108.1 GCA_019310245.1 Deltaproteobacteria bacterium | reverse complement strand
GGCTTCGTGGGCTCCGCCGGAGGCTTCACGCGCTACTGCCTGGACACGCTCGACCCCGAGAACCCGCGCAGGGTCGAGGGCACGGGCCTGGTCACGTCGGAGCCGGCGACGCCGCTGCAGGTGGGCAGGAGCCTGGCCGTGGTCCCCCAACCCGGCTCCGATCCCGCCTCCCTGGCCTACATCGTGCTCGGCGCCGAAGGCTCGGTGCACCTGCTCAACGCCAGCATCAACAAGGCGCTTGCGCCCAGCCTCGAGCTGCCTGCGGGCGACGAGACGGAGGACTTCGGCGTGGCCGTCGCCGCGGGGCTCACGGGCACGTCGTGGCCCGGCTGGGTGGCCGTGGGCAGCATCGGCAGGGTGTACGTCTTCGGCGTGTGGGACGATTCCTCGACCGAGGACGCGGATCCCGATCACGTGTGGCTGCAGGCCTGCTACGAGAGCGGCACGAGGCCGGGCTTCGGCACGCTCCTGTGGTCCGCCGACGTGGACGGCGACGGGGCGACGGAGCTCGCCGTGGGCTCGCACCCGGACACCGAGGGCCGGATCGAGGACGTGGTGGTCGTTGCCGGCACGACCTTTCACTCCGGCGCGCCTCCCAGCCCCTACCCCACGGTCTCGTGCATGGAGGTCCCGGAATCGATCGTGTTCACCTGCCAGGAGTACCCGGACAGGGGCATCCTGTGCGGCGACTACACTGACTTCGGCGCCTCCTTCGCCGTGGGCGACCTGGACGACGACGGCTCGAACGAGGTGGTCATCGGCGCGCCCAAGGCCAAGGTCGCCGGCAAGGCCGGCGCCGGCGCCGTGCTCGTCTATGACCCCTCCTCGCCCACGGTTCCCATCTCCGGGCTCCGGGACTCCTACCCCGAGAAGAACGCGCACCTGGGCGCCTCGGTGGCCGTGAACGATATCGCCGGCATGGACGAGGTGATCGCGGGATCGCCCGGCTCGAACGAGGTCTTCGTGTTCTACTGCTCCGGCGTGGGCAACGACGACCCCGACTTCCACTCCGGCAACATCTGCCGCACGGCGGCCTCTCCCTAGACACCCGTTCGAGAAACGAGATCCTGAGACAGGCTCAGTGCAGCGGAGAAGCGGGCGGACGGGGGTTCAGGCGCCGGAGCATGAAGCCGTGCGCCACGTACAGGCAGAGCAGGAGTGCGTTCACGCCGCCGATCGCGTACTTGACCACGTTGGGCACGGGCAGGGGCGCGACGAACGTCTCGAGGAGCGCGGCGACGACCAGCATGCAGGCCGCTCCCACCACGAGGACGATGACGTCGTAGGCGGCGCGCCTGAGCGCCTCCTTGCGCGTTCGCCGGCCGGGTCGGATGAGGGCCCAGCCCAGGAGCATGCCGGCCGCGGCGCTGATGAAGATGGCGCCGAGCTCGATGGCGCCATGGGGCGAGATGAACCCGATGAGGTTGGGCAGGAGGCCGTTTCGCTGCACGATGGCGCCGGTGGCGCCCATCACCACGCCGTTCTGGAACAGGATGAGCACCGTGGGCACGGCGAACCCGATGCCCACCGCGAACGCCACGAAGGCCACCTTCACGTTGTTGGAGATGTAGAACGAGACGTACATGGGCCGCTGCTGCCACGAGTCGAGGGTCTTGTCGAAGTTCTCCTCCCGGAATCCCTGCTCGGCGTTGTCGATGATCTGCGGCGGGACGAGGTAGTGGGCCTTCTGGGGGTGTGCCTGGAGGAAGGCGTACGCGAACACCGTCCCGAGGACAAAGACCCCGATCGCGATCCCGATCGTGCCGAGGTGATCGGCGAGGCGCATGGGGAGGGTCTCGGCGAAGAAGCGGCCCATCATCTCGCCGGGTGCCCGCCGACCGCGGTAGATGGTGCCGTGGACGCGGCCGGCGAACGCGTTGAGCCTCTCGGCGGCCGGGGAGCCCGGTGCGTCCCGGCGGGTCCGCGCCAGCTCCGCGGTGAGCCTCCTGTAGAGCCTGTTGAGCTGGAGGACCTCGTCCTCGGCCAGCGATCCGATCCCGCGCCTGTCAACGCGCTCGACGATCGACTCCAGCGCCCCGTGCCATTGCGGCGAGCGATCGTCCGTCATATGAGGCTCCTCGCCTTGATCTCGAGATAGGTGTTGACCACCTGGGGCGCGAGCTTGCCGGGCATGACGTCGAGGACCATGGTCCCGCGGCTGCGCAGGTACTCCTGCACGTGCTCGCGCTCCTCGAGGAAGTTGGCGGCCGCGGCCATCGACCAGGGGTCCGTGAGGGCTGCCTGCTCCGCGCCGCCCTCGGCGCAGTTCTCCACCTCGTGGTCGCGCAGGAACACCACGAGCGGCAGGTGACGCGGCAGCAGCCGGCCCACGTAGGGGACGAGCTCGGATGCGGTCTCCTCGCCCGAGACGTCCGTGAACATGACGACGAGGCTGCGCCTGCGGCCCATGGCGGCTCGCGTGACGCCGTCGCGGTAGTTCGGCTCCACGAGCGACGGCTGGACGTCGTAGAGGGCCTCGACGATCCTGGGAAGGAAGCCGTGGCCCTTGCGCGGAGGCAGGTACCTCTCGATGCCGTCCGAGAACACCACGAGGCCCACCCCGTCGCCGTGGGACAGGGCCACGTGGGCCAGCAGGAGCGCCGAGTTCACGGCATGGTCGAACCGGCTCAGCCCGTCGATCTCCGTGGTCATCATGCGGCCGGCGTCCAGGCACAGCATGATGGTCTGGCTCCTCTCGGCCTGGTAGTTGCGGCTGATGAGCTTGCCCCTGCGTGCCGTTGCCTTCCAGTCGATCTTGACCGGATCGTCGCCCGGAATGTACTCGCGCAGGCTCTCGAACTCCGTGCCCTGGCCGTGCTGGCGCACGGCGGCGATGCCCATCTCGCGCAGGCGCGATCGCCTGATGAGGCTCTGGTAGCGGCCCACGGCCATCACGTTTGGATAGACGCGGATCTCGTGAGGCGGTCCCGCCTCGAGGGCGCGCCAGCCGAGCCCGAGGGGGCCCAGCGCGCGGACCGACGTGGGCGGCAGGGTCATGCGCCCACGCACGAGAGGTCTCACCTCGTAGGTGAACGTGACCTCCCCGCGTGGCGGAAGCGCAACGCGGCCCAGGTTCACCGTCAGCGGCTCCATCCCGTGCACGAGCGGCTCGGTCACGCGCACGACGAGCTTGCGGGCCGTCTCGTTCGTGAGCGTGAGCACCACCGCGTTGCGCTCGCCGACGGACATGACCCGCTCGTTGCGGCGCACGCCGCTGACCGATCCCGGCCGCGTCAGCAGGCGCACGTCCATGAGGAAGAGCCCGATCACGACGGCGTCGAACGTGACGAGCACCCACCACCAGGAGCCGTCGCCCCCGACGACGAGGGCGGCGGCCGATGCGGCCGCCAGCAGAGAGACCATGAGCCAGGAGGGGATCAATCCTGTCTCCTACATGGGCACGGTGATGGTGGACAGGATGTCGGCGATCATGTCGTCGGTGCTCAGCCCCTCGATCTCGGCCTCCGGCTTGAGCATGATGCGGTGGCGCAGGATGGGCGGCGCGAAGCGCTTGACGTCGTCCGGCACGGCGTAGTCGCGTCCCTCGATCAGCGCGATCGCCTTGGCCATCCGGAGCATGAACACGGCGCCGCGGGGGCTGGCCCCCACGGACACCTGCGGGTGCTTGCGCGTGGCCTGCACGATGTCGGTGATGTAGCGCCTGACCTTCTCCTCCACCCGCGCCTCCATGATGCGGCCGCGGAACGCGAGGATGTCGTCCACTCCCATGACCGGTGCGAGCCCCGCCGAGTCGAGGTCGGCGGGATCGAAGCCCGAATCGTGCAGGGCGATGATCTCCATCTCCTGCTCGTGCGACGGGAAGTCCACCAGGATCTTGGACATGAAGCGGTCGAGCTGGGCCTCGGGCAGGGGGTAGGTGCCCTCGAACTCGATGGGGTTCTGCGTGGCGAAGACCGTGAACACGGGCGAGATGGGGTGCCTCACGCCGTCCACGGTGGCGTGGCGCTCCTCCATGCACTCGAGAAGGGCCGCCTGCGTCTTCGACGGCGCCCTGTTGATCTCGTCGGCAAGCAGCAGATCGGTGAAGATGGGCCCCTGCCTGAACGTGAACTCTCCCGTGCGCTGGTCGAAGATGTTCGTGCCGATCACGTCCGTGGGCATGAGGTCGGGCGTGAACTGGATGCGCTTGAAGCGGCAGGTCAGGATCCTGGCCAGCGCCCGCACGATGAGCGTCTTCGCCGTTCCGGGCGGGCCCTCGATGAGGGCGTGGCCGCCCAGGAGCGACGTCAGGAAGACGGAGGTGAGCACGTCCTCCTGACCCTTGATAACCTTCTCGTACTCGCTCTTGACACGGCCGAGGGCGGCCGAGAAATCCTGGCTCGCGTTCATCTCTTCCTCTCTCCTTTCTTGAGCTGTCTGAACAGTGCGATGTATCGCGTGAGGTCCTTGCGGCCCGCACCCGCGGCGGCCCCGGCCGCCAGGTCCCTCATCCTGTCCATGATCTGCTCCTGCCTCCTCGTCAGCGCGGCGCTCGCCTGTCCGGCGGGAGGCGCGAACCGCCCGATCCTCCAGAGGTGCTCGGTCCTGCGGTGCATCAGGCCGAGCGCGAGCCGGACGGAGCCGGCGCGCTCCATCATCCCGGCCAGGGCCTCCACCTGCTGGAGCGCCCGCCTGCGCCTCTCGCGCCTCTCGGGCAGGGCGGGGGCGAGCCTCCAGCCCAGGGCCACGATCCCGACGAGAACGGCCAGCATGAGCTGGAGAAATGCCATCTCCGATGCCGGTCCGAGGACCTCCCACACGTTCGGCTCGTCCCCGGGCATCAGCGACCTGTGCCCCTCGTCGAACGCGACGCGGCCCTTGCCCACGTACGCCTCGAGCACGTTGAGCACGAAGACGAGGTTGTCGCCCAGGCGGATGGAGCGGTTGAGCAGGATGCTCTCGTCCAGGATCTTGATGACGCGTCCCCGCCCCGCGGTGGAGACCTCGATGAAGCCGCTCTGCTCGCCCATGAGCAGCTCGTGCGGGCCCCTGCGCCAGGTCTCCTGCCGGTGCTCCACCCTGAGCGTGGTGAGCCTGTCCGTCAGGATGTGGCGGTACTCGAACGTGTCCACGCCCGCGAGCAGCACGGGGGCGATGTCCGAGCGCTCCTTCTTCCACTCGTGCTCTTCGTCGCCGTCGCCCGGCGCCGCGCTCCCCCCCGGCGTCGGAGATCCGTGCAGGGGCCTCACGTGCCTGGCGAAGGGGTCGTCGGGATCGCGCGCGAGCGTGGAGTACTCGCCCCCGCTGGCGAGCCCGCCGGCGAGGAGCATGGTCCCGCCGCGCTCGAGCCAGTCCACGAGCACGCCGCGCTCCTCGTCGGTGATCGGCTTCACGGGCTGGATGACGACGAGCACGTCCACCTCCTCGATCCCCTCTGGCTCGAACGTCTCGAGCAACCGGCTCGTCCTGTAGCCGAGATCCCCGAGCAGGGTATGGAGCGCCTTGGCTCCGTCCGGGGCCGGCGAGAGGGAGGAGAAGAAGTCGTGGTCATTCTGGTCCTGGGAGCTGACGCCGATCTCCGTGAACAGGGCGAGACCGGTGCACAAGAGGGCCACCGTGAGGATCACCGTGATGACGGTCCCGCGCCGGGACCTCGGTCGCGCCTCGCCGGCCACGTCAGGTCACCTCTGCGCCGAGGCGCTGCACGGCCAGCACCTCGTCACGGCCTGGCACTCGCGAGCCGTACACGCACGCCTCGAAGAGCGACGTCGCGTCCTCGAGCCCTGCGAGCGGAGGCCGTGTGGCGGCCAGGATCTCCCGCCCGGTCAGCGAGGTGCTCAGCGGGATGCGTCCCTTCTGCCTGAGCCTCGCGAGCGCGTGCAGGTAAAAGAGCCTGAGGGCCTCGGCCCTGTCCCCGGACTCGAGCGCGCTGAGCGCCCTGTCGAGGAGAACGGCGGCGGCTGGAAGGTCCTTGATGGTGCGGGCCGTGCGCAGCGGCGTTCCCGCCTCGGCGCGCGTCGCCCGCATGACGCGGCCAAAGACCATCACGAAGTGAAAGAGGATGGCCAGCAGGATCGCGATGAGCACGCCGAGCACGATGATCTGCAGGACGATGGACAGGTCCGCGAACCACTCGGAGAACAGGTCGAAGGCCTTGAAGAGCCACATGATGGGGCTGACGTACTCCTGGTACTCGTCCCGGGCCAGGATCGCGTCGAGCCTCTCGTAGGCGCGGCCGGGATCCACGGGCCTCATGACGCGGACGCCGTGCGGGCCCTGCGCTCCCGCGTCCTCGCGAGCTCGTCGCTGAGGAGCTCGAGGTCCAGCCCCTCCTTGACCTCGCGCAGCTCGAAGTAGACGACCACGGCGAGGATGAAGTCGAACGGCGCCACGAACAGCTGGCCCAGGAACTGGGAGACAGCGTAGAGCATGACGTGCACCACGCTCGGTCCCGCGAAGAAGGCCGCTCCCGCGAACGTGATGGAGTAGACGAGCGCCGCCTTGACGAACCCTGCCACGAGGATGATGGCGAGGATCCTCAGGTAGTTGCCGCGCACGAGCTCCGCGCTACGCGCCATGGCGTCGAACGCGCCTCGCCTCTCCACCACCAGCGCCGGGAAGACGACGTAGAGCCGCAGCATGAGATAGATGCCCGGCACGACGCAGAGCATGGAGCCCAGGCCCACCAGCAAGCCCACGAGCAGCATGAGGCCGATGGCCGGCAGGAGCAGCCTCAGGACCTCCTTGTAGGCCCGCAGTACGCTCGTTGGCTGACGCAGGTAGCCCCGGGCCACCGCGCTGGTCGCGGCCATGGTTCCCAGCGGCCAGATGAAGATCCACGCCAGCATGAAGATGCCGAAGGCGAGCACCAGGAAGATCAGCACCTCGGACTTCATGAAGAACGGGGAGCCTCCCTGCATGGTCGAGACCTGGAACTGCCTGATGGCCAGGTTGTAGAAGAAGAAGGGGACGTAGACGACGAGGGTGATCCCGTAGATCAGCCAGAAGTGCCCCCGCAGGAGCGTGAAGAGCTTGTCGAGAACGCGAGAGACGCTGATCGTCGCGTGGAGCGGGGGCAGGTTCACGACCAGTTCGGGCGCGGGAGGGGAGCCGGGCAGGACGTCCGGGCCCGACGCGCTCACGGGACTGCCCAGAAGTACAGGTAGCCGTAGAAGAGCGCCGTCGTGAAGACCGCGGCGTCGATCCTGTCGAGCATCCCTCCGTGGCCCGGGAAGATGCCTCCCGTGTCCTTCGCGTCCGACGCGCGCTTGAGCAGGGATTCCACGAGATCGCCTGCCTGGCCCACGATCGAGCCCAGCACCCCCAGCGCGACGGCGTGCAGGAGGGGAAGCTCGGGAAGCATGACGTAGCTTGCGGCGATGCAGGTCAGGACGGAGGCCAGGATCCCGCCCAGGGATCCCTCGATCGTCTTGTTCGGGCTGAGCCTCGGCGCGAGCTTGCGACGGCCCAGGAACCGCCCGGCGAAGTAGGCCCCCGTGTCGGACAAAAACGCGGTCCCCAGGGCCAGGATGATCCAGAGACCGCCCGACGGCACGTCCCTGCGGATCAGGGCGATGAGGGAGAGGAAGATGGCCGGGTAGAATGCCGCCAGGCAGAGCCCGGCCTGCTTCCTGCCGACCTGCTTCATCTCGCCCGTGCCGAGCAGGCCCAGGAGCAGGGCCACGATCAGGATGGACGAGAGGGACAGGAGCAGGAGCTCGGGCCGCTGCCCCACGGCGTAGACGACGGCCACGAGCATGCCGCCCAGCAGGGCTCCGGCGATGCGCAGGGGGCCCCGGCCGGCGTGGCCGAACAGCCCCAGCACCTCGTAGCCACCGGCCGTGGCGGCAGCGACCGCCATGATCAGGGTGACGACAGGCGGCAGGAGAAGCAGCCCGGCAACCACCAGTGGCACGGCAACCGCCGCAGTGGCTAACCGGACGGCCAGATTCGACATAACTTGCCTTGTATCCCGGCCCTTGCCTATGGTCAAGAAGGCTGGAATAGCATCGTCCGCGCGGGGTTGTGGCTGGTGAGGGACGGGAACCGACCCTTCACGAGAGGCAGACAGCGATGGCAGGCAAGAGGAAGAAGAAGCGCGACAGGCGCCAGGAGTTCGAGGAGGTGGCCCTGCCCCTCATGGACGGCCTGTTTGCCATGGCCATGAAGCTGACCAGCAACCGGGACGACGCCGCCGATCTCGTCCAGGAGACGTACCTGAATCGGCAAGGACCTCTCGGAGGCTTCCGGCGGCTTCTGGACGAACCGCGAGGTGATCTCCCAGGAGACGCTGCGCGCCTTCCGCGACCCGCACTCGGCCGTGGCGGGGCGCATTCGGACCATGGAGATCGAGGCCGCCGTGAAGGAGCTGCCGGAGGGCTACCGGACCGTGTTCCTGCTGGCGGACGTTCAGGGGTTCTCGTACAAGGAGGTCGCCGCATCGGTGGGGTGTCCCATCGGCACCGTGATGTCCAGGCTGCACAGGGCGCGCCGTCTGCTCCAGAAATCCCTCCTGGGAGACGGCATCTTCGAGCGCGAGGAGCGTGGCGAGGTGGCGGAAGTTGCCAGCCTCGAGGAGTTCCGGACGCGCAAAGCAGGGGGAGGTGAGTCATGAACTGCGATCAGGTCCAGAAGTACATCCATGCCTACCTCGACGGAGAGCTGGGAACGGACATCACCGTCGGAGTGGAGAGCCATCTCGACGGCTGCGGACGCTGCCGCGAGCAGATGGAGTTCGAGGTGGCGTTCATCGACAGGGTCCGCTCCGGCATGAGCAGCGAGGAGATCCCGGTCAAGCTCGAGTCGGACGTTCGCAAGATGCTCTGGAACGAGGACAAGCGCTCCCGGCGGCGCCGCTCCACGAGGATGGTGGTCGGCTTTGCGGCCGCGGCCGCGCTCGTGATCGTGGCCTGGGTGGGCCTCATGCCGCTGCTCAGCCCGAAGCAGGATCTGCCCTCCATTCCTCCCCTCGAGGAGCAGGTGGTTGCGAACGTGGTCAAGAACCCGCCTCTCGAGGTGGAGCACGCCGATGCGAACGAGGTCTCGGAGTGGTTCCGCGGCAAGATCGCCTTCGCCGTCGAGCCACCCCGGTTCGCCCAGGAGGCCCCCTCGGAACTCGTGGGAGCCCGGCTCTACAACGTGGGCGACAACGATGCGGCCTACCTCGTCTACGACGTGGACGGCAAGAAGGTGACCATCCAGATGTTCCGCTCCGCGCGCCCCGAGGACCTGCTGCCCGTGGACCGCAACGTCCATCGGCTCCCGACGAAGAACGGCGGCTGGGTCACCACCACGCGCGGCTACACGGTCGGGGTCTTCAACCACCGCGGCGTCACCTACACCGTCACCAGCGCCGACCTCGACGAGCGCGCGCTCGCCGGCCTCATCGACGACATGAGATGATTCCCTTCCCCCAGCCCGCCTGATCCCCCGACCGCAATCCTATTCTGGAGAACCTGGAATACTGGCATGGAATGCATTACTGACTGTAGAATGTCATTATGGCCTTGACAGGTCGTCCAATTTCCCTTATCAATGGAATTGTACGGCATGGCAAAACTTCTACAAGTCCTGGTGATCTTGATCCTCGTTCCGGCATGCGCGGCATCGCTTCCCGCGTACCAGGAGCCGGCCGTGCCCACGCTGGACGAGGCCGGATTCACCTCGGCCCCCAGCCAGGGAGGCTTTCTCGAAGCGCTCCGCGACGGGGGGGCCACGAACATCGTGCTCTCGCAGGGCATGCACGACGGGCGCGTGGCCGCGGCCGTCATGGCGGATCACCTCGAGTACGTCTACCTGTTCCTCGACGGCGTCTACCTGGATCGGGTCGAGGTCCTCCACGACCCGGGCCAGTCGCCGGTGCATCCCACGCTCAAGATCGTCAACGCCGGCGCCCTGTCTGCGGTCATGCTCCTGGCCGAGGAGTTCGAGATCAAGGGGCGCGCGAGCGGGCTGCTGGCGTTCTTCGACGAGAAGGGCGTTCGCAGGACCACGACGCTTCCCCTTGCCGGATTCTCCATCAAGCACGGAGGCATCATCGACCCGTACATCGGCGGCACGGATCTCGAGACCGGCATCCTGTTCAGCGCCCGGAACGAGGAGGGCAGGACATGGTCGAAGGTCTACGTCCTGAGCCTCGAGGACAAGAAGCTCGGCCTCGACGACATGACCCCGCAGCAGGCCTGTTTCTGCGCGAGCTACATGAGCTGGAGGCAGGGCAAGGACGGCCGCACCCTCTTCGGCATGGTGGTCGAGTAGAATTTTGAAACGCCGCCACGTCCGGCTATAGTCCCTCACCATGGCATTCCGTCATCCAGGCGGCGGGGCCGGCCAGGGCCGGCGTCAGCTCGGGTTCTGGCGACTCACCCCGGCTATCAAGTGGGTGATGATCACCAATGTCGCGCTCTACGTGGTCGAGCTCGTCACGTACAACTGGTTCAAGATCGAGGCCATGGTCGTCCACCTCTCGCTCACTCCGTCACGCGTGGTGCCCGGCCTCGAGCTGTGGCAGCCGCTGACCTACATGTGGATGCACGACCCGCGCAGCCCGATGCACCTCCTGCTGAACATGTTCGGGCTCTGGATGTTCGGATCGATGCTCGAGCAGCGCTGGGGCGCCCTCGGGTTTCTCAAGTACTACACCGCCACGGGCGTGATCGCCGGGCTCGTGGTCCTGACGGCGGGATGGATCTTCGGCTCGCAGGACACGCTGACCCTCGGAGCGTCAGGCTCGATCTACGCCGTCGTCATCGGCTTCGGACTCCTCTTCCCGAACCTGCAGATCTACCTGCTCGGGATCTTGCCGATGAAGGCCAAGTGGCTCGTTTACCTGGTCATCGGAGGCACGGCTATTTCCTACCTCGCCCGGGCGCCCGGGATCTCCATCGCCGCCCACGTGGGCGGGATGGCAGCCGGCGCACTGCTCCTGACGGGCTGGTGGAACCCGATGAACTTCTACCGCTCGCTGCGCAGGAGCATGCTCAGGCGCAGGCTGCGCATCGTCGAGCGCGAGATCCACGACCCGGGCAGCGACGACTCCGGCCCGATGATCCACTGACCGATTCGCTGCCCTTCGACAGGCTCAGGGCCTCGGACGGTCGGGGCCACCAGAGGCGAGAGAGCGGGCATGGTGCGGGGTCGGAGCTACCCTGAAGTTTCCCGGGTGGTGAAGTGCCCCGCACTCTGTCCGCTCATGCAAGCGGCAGCGGTGGACTGATCAGGAGAAGGGGTCGTTCTCGCGCACGTCCTTCGAGTAGGCCTCCTCGAGGGCCCTGACGTGCTCCCCCGTCGCGTCGTCGCGCGCATCCGGCGGCTGGACCTCGAGCACGAGGATGAGGTCCCCGCGCCGGCCGTTCTTGCGGCGCACGCCGTGCCCGCTCACCCTGAGCTTCTGTCCCGTGCGGGAGCCCTCGGGCAGCGTGACGCGCACCGGTTCCCACGGTGTGCTCACCCGGATCTTTGTGCCCGAGTACGCCTCGGGCACGGTGATCGCGAGGGGCAGGATCAGGTCATCGCCCTCCCGCCGCACGACGGGGTGGCCGGCCACCTCGAGCCTGAGCAGGAGGTCGCCGGCGGGGCCGCCCTTCGCGCCGGCCTCGCCGCGTCCCCGGATCCGGATCTCGTTGCCCGTCTCCGCTCCGGGGGGGATCTTCACCCTGAGCGTTCTGGAGCCCGAGACGCGTCCCAGGCCGCCGCACTGCGGGCAGGGCGTCGTCGGGATCCGGCCCGTGCCGCCGCAGTGGCTGCAGGTGGTCTGCGAGCCGGAGAACAGCGAGGGGCGCGACTGCCGGCCGCTGCCGCCGCAGCGGGGGCAAGCGGCGCTCTCGCCCGGCAGGTACCCCGAGCCCGCGCAGCGCGCGCAGGCCGTGGGGATCTGGACCTCGTAGCTCTTCTCGGCTCCGCGAATGGACTCGAGAAAGGTCACCTCCACCTGGACGGCCACGTCCCTTCCCTGGCTGGGAACGGATCGCATCGTTCGTGCGCCGGGAATGTGAGTCTCCATGTCCTCGAATCCAGACGCCCCGCCGAATCCGCCGAATCCGCGGAAGAGCTGCTCGAAGAGATCCTGGACGTTGATCTCCTCGAACCCCTCGAATCCCTGGACACCGGGCGGGACGCCCACCCCGGGCGAGCCCGGGAATCCGCCCGTTGCGCCGTAGCGGCGGGCCTGCTCCGGGTCGAAGCCGTCCCGCAGGCCCTGCAGTCCGAACTCGTCGTAAAGCTTCTTCTTCTCCGGGTCCGAGAGCACTCCGTGGGCCACGGAGATCTCCTTGAACCGCTCCTCGGCCCCCTTGTCGTCCGGGTTCCTGTCAGGATGGAACTCGAGCGCGAGGCGACGATACGCCTTCTTGATTTCGTCCTCGCTGGCCTCCCGTGAGACACCGAGGACCTTGTAGAGATCCTGTTCGGGCATCGCCTGAAAGTTAAACACGAATTCGATGGAGGCAACAGGGCGGTGGGGTGAAGCGGAGGCGCCGACCGGATTCGAACCGGTGATGGAGGTTTTGCAGACCTCTGCCTTAAACCACTTGGCCACGGCGCCGGTGATCGGTGAGAATAGGCAAGTTTGCGGTGCTGTCAAGTGCAGGGGATCTTGCAAATGCCGGGTTCCTCAACTACTTTCTTGAACTGGACGACTCGATGAGCGATTCGAAGCCAGGGATCGGATCCCGCACGTACAGCGGGCTGGGGATGGACCTCTACCAGTTCACGATGGCCGCTGCGTGCCACGTCAACAAGATGACGCAGAGCGGGACGTTCGAGCTGTACGTGCCCGAGTTCCCGCCCCACCGCTCCTTCCTGGTCCTGGCGGGAGTCCAGCCGGCACTCGAGTACCTCGAGAGCCTGCGGTTCACCAGCGATGACGTCGACTACCTGCGTTCCCTTCCCACGCTCGACGGCGTGCCGGACGACTTCTTCAGCTACCTCGCCTCGTTCCGCTTCTCCGGGAGCGTGTGGGCGGCCGAGGAAGGGACCCCGCTGTTCCCCCGCGAGCCCATGCTCAGGGTCACGGCCCCCATCATCGAGGCTCAGCTCGTCGAGACGTTCCTCATGAACATCATCGACTTCGAGACGGCCGTGGCGTCCAAGGCCGCACGCCTCGTGCTCGCGGCCCAGGAGAAGGGCATCGTCGAGTTCGGCGGCCGGCGCGCCCACGGTCCCCAGGCCGCCCAGCACGCCGCGCGTGCGGCGTTCATCGCGGGCGTGCGGGCCACCTCGAACGTCGAGGCCTCCCGCATCTACGGCATCCCCGTCGTGGGGACGATGGGACACGAGTTCGTCAAGGCGTGTTCCAGCGAGGCACAGGCCTTCCAATTCTACTCCAAGGCGTTCCCGAGCGCCTCGCTCCTGCTCATCGATGCCGTGGATGCCGCGGCCTCGGCACGCCACGCCGTGGCGTTCGGCGAGAGCCTTCACGGCGTGCGCATCGACGCGGGCGACATCCTGTCGGTGAGCCGCGAGGTGCGCACCGTGCTCGACGGCGCCGGGTGCCAGGACACCGAGATCATCGCGTCGGGCGAGCTTGACGAGTACCGCATCGCGGGGCTCGTGGCCGACGAGGCGCCGGTGGACGTGTTCGGCGTTGGTTCCGAGCTCGTCACCGTGCGCGACGCCCCCACGCTGGACGGCGTGTTCCGACTCGTCGAGATCGAGGGCAAGACGGGACCCCGCTACCCCACCACGTTTGCACCGGGCAAGGAGAGCATTCCCGGCCGCAAGCAGGTGTTCCGCACGCGCGGCGAGGACGGCCGCGCGGTGCGCGACACCATCGTCCAGGCCGGCGAGGTTCCCGGTCCCGGCCAGGAAGCCATCCTGCACAAGGTCATGGAGCACGGCCGCATCACCGTCAATTTCGCGAGTCTCGACGAGATCCAGGAGCGTTGCAGGCGCGAGGTCATGCTCCTGCCGGAGTCCGTGCGGCGGCTCGACGGCGCCGATCCCTACCCGGTTGTCTGCAGCGACAGCCTCGAGACGCTTCGCGATGAGGTCCGCTCGAAGAGCGGCTGAGCCGTGCTCCTGCCGGGCACCGGGCTCGAGTGCGATGCGCCGGGCCGCACGCCGCTGACGTACCTCTCTCACGCCGCTGTGCGCACGGCGGCAACGCGCGTTCTGGCCACGAGCGGGACCGTCGAGCTCGCCGGGCGCGTGGAGCGGTGCGCGGCCGACATCACGCCGCCGCTCGGCAGGCCCTTCGCGCTGGGCGACGTCGACGTCACGCTCCTGCCGTCCGGATACATCCCCGGCGCTTCCCACCTGCTCGCCGCGCGGCCGGACGGCGGCCGGACGCTCTTCGTCTCGCGCATGGGCAGAGACGATGAGCTGGAGGACGACACGTGCGACACGCTCGTCCTGGCTCCCGGTCTTCACGACCCCGCCGCCGCGGTCCGGGTCGCGGCCGGGGACGGGAAGCTCCTCTCGTGGATCAGGGGCGTGCTCGCCCGGAGGCAGACGCCCGTTCTCCTGCTGGAGATCCCGGCCATGCTCGCGCGTCTCGGCCCCGTGCTGTGCCGAGCCGGCCTCGACGTGGCGGCCACCCGTGCCGTCGGCGCGTGCTCGCGGCGGTTGGCGTCCCGTGGCCTGGACATCTCCTGCACGATCCGCAGGAGCGGTCCGATGGATGGCGAGCTGTTCCTGGCCGCTCTTCCGTGCGGCAGCCGGGCAGCGGTCCGGCTCCCTCGCAGGGCTCGCGTCGCGGCGGCCATCGATGCGGCGGGCTCGGATCCCGCGGCCGACCTTGGCGTGGAGGTCGTCCACAGGATCGCGCACGCGGCCGGGCTCGATGCCTACGAGCGCCTCGTCGAGAGGAGCGGGGCGCGCGTCGTCCATCTCGGTGAGGGCCTCGAGGCCTTGCCATCGCGTGCGGGATCGCGCGGCCTGGACGTGCGCTGGATCGGGCCCGAGCGGCAGATGCTCCTGGGCTGATCACGTGGTGCGGCGGTCGGCCGCCCACGCTGTCAGGAAGAGCACGACGGCCAGCACCGCGACGTAGGCGAACACGTAGCCGGGTTCCCTCTCCGAGTACCAGCGCCAGTCGTTCATGAGGTGCCAGTGGTAGAGTGCCCGGTTGAACTCGAGCATGACGATGATGCCTGCTCCCGTGAGGATCCCCAAGGCGACCATGCGCGCCTCGCGCCCTCCCATGTGCAGGGCAACGCAGGCGACGTGGAAGGTGCCGAGGAAGGGCAGGGCGTTCTCGATGCCGCCCATGTAGTAGAACGCAAGCGTCAGGGCCGTCACGTCCGCCGCCACCTGAAGGCGCACCAGCCGCTCCAGCCTGATGGCCCGCACGCCAGGGTCGAGTCCCGGCCCGAGCCTTCTTCGCGCGTACGTTGGCACGGCCAGGTTCGTCAGCAGGAGGAGCCCCGCGACGACCCCCATTCCCCACAGGTTCATGTACAGGCCCACCACGGCCCAGCACACGAACACGACGGGCGGGGCTGCGGCTGCCGCGATCCAGCGCGCCCTGACGAGCTTCCTGCTCAGGGTTTCGAGGTCGCCCGCTGTCCGTGCGTGGTCCTGCATCCGGGGAGTCGCCGCCTGATTCAAGGAAGTCATCCTACCGGACGGGTTATGGGCCTGTCCACCGCGTCAGAACTTGCGGGTCTCCGTCTCCGAGCATCCGTCCTTGGTGTCGCACACCCGCAGGCTGACGATGTGCATGAAACGGTCAGGGAACGTGTGCTTGAGCGTGACGGGCTTGTCCGGGGGCACGAGCTTGGTCTTGGTCTCGAACACGCCGTCGTCGTCCCAGTCGACCTCGTAGAAGACCTTGTCGTCCTGCTTGTCGCGCGAGGTCAGCGTCATGATCCCGATCTTGTCGAGGTCGCCGTCCTGCACGTCCGTCCGTATCTTGTTCAGCTCCGGGGGGCACAGCACGACGTTGAACTCGGCCCTGAGGATCTGCGAGCACAGGCCCTTCTTGTCGCAGGCCCTGTAGCGCACCTGCATGGGACCCACGTCCTTGTAGATCTTCTTGCCCATGGCCGTGCCCTCGCCCTTGATCTTCTGCTTCGCGTCGTCGAGCTTCTTGTCGCCGTCCAGGTCCATCGACACGGTGACGAGATCGCCCTCGTGGTCCTTCACGGTGACGGAGAAGTTGACCTGCACGCGGGTGCAGGCGCGCGGGTCGTCGGTGTCGATCCCGATGAGGTTGCCCGCCTTGACCCCGAAGCTGATCGAGAACTCCTGGATCTCGGGCGGGTTGTTGACCTGTGGCTGCTCGGCCGATGCGGAGGCGGCCAGGATCACGAGCAGTGCGACGGCGGCCGCCTCTCCGGCGATCCAGGCGATGATCTTCGTCTTCGGTTTCATGGCTTCTTCTTCTCCCCCTTCCCGTGTTTGACGCGTCCGGCACTCCAGGACTTCATCATGGCGTCGATCGAGAGCCTTCCGCTCCCCGCCACGACGATCCACCCGGCCCCGGCGAGCATGACTGCGTCCTCGATCACCTTCGGCCATCCGATGTCGGCGGCGGCCGCCTCGGAGGCGAAGCACCCACAGGATATCTCGAGGTCCTTGGACATGGCAATGAGAATGGCGACGATGAACATGACCAGCATCGCCCCTATCGTGAGCGAGGCCTCGCGGCTGAAGGCGCCGGCGATGAGCAGGACTCCCGTCACGAGCTCGAGCCAGGGAAGCGTGATCGTCAGCACGTTGACGAGGCAATCGGGGAGGATCTGGTACGTGGCGATGTTGATGGCGAACGTGTACGGGTCGACGATCTTGAACCAGCTCGCGTAGATGAACATGGCTCCGAGTGCGAGACGCGCGACAAGCGTGACCGAGTCGACGATCCAGCCTCCCGCCCCCGTCCTGGACCCGGCCCCGGTCATCGTGCCGGCCCCGTGCACATCTCGCCGCCCATGAGCGCCGCGCAGCCGCCCTCGACGAAGTAGACCTGCTCGAGGCCGGCCTCCATGAGCTCGGATGCGAGAAGGCGTCCCGACTCGTACTCGGGATCGCCGCACACGACGATGGTCCTGTCCCCGGCCCGACCGACGAGCGCCTTCAGCTCCTCCTCGTCGGGCGGGAAGAGCACGGAGTGTGTGAGCGAGACGGCTCCCTCGTGGTGCGCCGCGCCGAACTCCTCCTCGTCCCTGGCATCGACCACGAGCAGGCTCTCGGGATTCCACTTCAGGACGCGGGCCGGTGTCACGGCTTCCGGCTCCACGAGCACCTCGGGGCAGGGCACGAAGACCTTGTTGTCGTAGAAGCCGTCCTCGGCCACGAGCGCGAGGCCGGCCTCGCCCCTGACCGCATTGAAGCCCAGGGCCGCGCCCGAGCTCACAACGGTGAGCGCGAGGGTACGCAGGAGAACCTTGACGGCCGTCGATTTCATGGTTTTCAAATAGATATCTTCAATCTGGTTTGATGACAAGAGCGAGATCCCGTTCGAGCCAACCGGGTTGGCTGTGATGTCAACTTCGTTGGCGGCTTCTGACGGCCCGTCCAGAGCATGGAACCACCTCAACTTCCCTGGTTTGCACGCAAAATCCTTTTCTTCCCGTTCCCCCTCCTCCTGGCAAGCTCATTGCAGTATCAGGATGCCGGAGGTGAGGGCCGCTGCAAGCGGTCCTCGTATTTGAGTCTTGATTGATAGAACAAGAGGCAATACTATATGTAGCGCGAGGATGTGCCCATCGAGGCGCACCTCGAGGAGGTTCCCATGAGAAGGAGATTGAGACGGCTGTCGACGCTCGCCCTCGTCATCGGGCTGGCCGCGTGCATGAACCGACCGCTCGTGCAGGTGGACCCGGTCACGGAGAGCTTCGTCAAGCACGAGATGACCCAGGTGCAGTTCTCCGGCGTGGACATTCTCGTCGTGGTGGACAACTCGATGAGTATGGCCGAGGAGCAGGCCAACCTGGCCAGCAACTTCCCGGTGCTCATCCAGTCGCTCCTCAACCCGCCGGACTCGGACGGCGACACGCTGCCCGACCACGTGCCGGTGCGCGACCTGCACATCGGCGTCGTCTCGACGGACATGGGCACGGGCGGCTACAGCGTGGAGACCTGCTCCGACCCGATCGACGGTGACAACGGTG
>JAFDER010000477.1 GCA_019310245.1 Deltaproteobacteria bacterium | reverse complement strand
GGAGACAATGGGGAGCACACCGACAGCGATCCTTGCCGCCGCGGCCCTGCTCGCGGCCTGCGGCACGTCGTCCGGCAACGAGGACGCGAGTGAGGACCCCGCCCCCGACGTCGTCACCGACGTGACCGAGGAGGCCGATCCCGACGTTCCCGGCGACGTTGCCGAGGAGGAGACCCCGCGCGACTGCACCATGCCCTCGCCCTCGGAGCAGGAGGCCCTGGACGACGAGGTGCACGCGTACATCGTGACGGACGACGACAGCCTGCTCACGAGGCTGGACGCCGACCTGTGCTTCGAGGCGTTCGCCCAGGCCATCAGGGCGCCGCAGCCCGCGGACGATCCCTCCCCGGGCGTGATCGCCACGTCCTTTCCCTACGCCTCCTCGAGCGCCACGCTCCACCTGTGGGTCTCGAGCACCGCCGTTCTCGACGGCTCCACGCGCGTGCCGCTCATCGTCTGGCTCCACGGCGCGGGCGACTCGGGCGCGAACAACATCAACTCCACGACCCTGCGCGGCGCGGCCGACTCCCTGGGAGGCATCCTCGCAGTCCCCACGTCCACCTCCACCTGCGACTGGTCCGCGAGCGACGTCTGCGCCGCGCTCGTCCACAACACCGTGCGCAAGGTCAAGCGCGAGTACCCGATCGACGACGACCGCGTGTACATCACGGGCTTCTCCATGGGCGGGCGCGGGAGCTACACCGACGGGCTCACGTGGCCGGACATGTTCGCGGGCGTTGCGCCCATCGCGGGCACGATCGGAGCCTGCCACGGCACGCTCGACCTGGCCACGCACGCGGCATACATAACGCCACACATCGAGAACGCCCGGCACCAGCGCGTGCGCCTGCTCACCGGCCTGATGGACAACGAGTACCTCGTCGCCCAGAACGAGGCAGCCTCCGGCGTCTTCGACTCCCTGGGCTACGACTTCGTCTGGGACGCCCTCGCCGGCGTGGGCCACTCCTTTCCCCAGGCCCAGTGGACCTCCGCGATGAGCTGGCTCTCCGAGCACTCGCGCGACCCCTATCCCCCGGACGTCCTGTACAACATGGCCTGGCACGCCTCGTCGTATTACGAGAACCTGTTCATGAACAACACCCTGAACACGAACGTCTTCTGGGTGCGCATCGACTCGCGCATCTCCTCCACGGAAGCCGGCCGCGTCGACGCCTCCATCGACGGCCAGACCATCTCCGCGACCACGGAGAACATCGTTCAGCTCTCGGTCTACCTGGCCGACGAGCTCATCGACCTCGACAGTCCCGTCACGATCACGATAAACGGCTCGACCTGGTACGAGGGACTCGTCGAGCGCAGCCCCTCGCTGGCCCTGCGCCACGCGAAGGAGAGGCAGGAGCGCACCATGGTCTTCGCGGCGCGCATCCAGGACATGGTTCCCTGAGAGCTTGCCGCCCCGGACCGGGGCGTTAATAGTGAGGCGTGGAGGAGTCTCCGCTCAAGGACCATTACGACGTCGTGATCATCGGCGGCGGGATCGGCGGCATGGCGTGCGCCATGTACCTGTCCGAGCGCGGCCGCAGCGTCCTCGTCGTCGAGAAGAACCAGCAGCCCATGGGCAGCGCGTGGGCCAAGACCGTCAAGGGCTACACCTTCGAGGAGACGATCCACTACATGGCCTCGATGGACGAGCATGGCCCCACGGGCAGGTTCTTCACCGATCTGCGCAGACACCGCGAGGTCGAGACCGTGTTCATGGACGACCTCTACCGCCTCGTGGGCCGGGACTACGACGTCCGCGTGAACACCAACGTCGAGGCCTTCCGCCGCTCCCTGCTCGAGATGGCCCCCGAGGACGCCTCCTTCATCAACTGGTTCGTGGACGAGACAGTGCATTTCGCCCGCAACCTGCGCTGGCCCACCCGTCCGTACCGCTGGATGGGCCTCTCCGGCCGACTCTCGCTTCTCTGGCCGTTCAGGGGCCACGTCCTGTCCATGCTCAAGCTGCGGCGCACCCCCTTCCACGCCGGAGTCATGAAGTGGATCAAGAACCCACGCCTGCGCAATCTCATCTACTCGACGCTCCACGGCTCCGACTTCTCGTTCCTCGCGGACGTGGCGATCCTGGGCTCCGCCTTCACTGCCTCCGGCGGCCTGCCACTCAAGGGCGTCCAGCACCTGTTCCAGACGCTCGAGGATGTCATCACCAGCCTCGGCGGCGAGGTGGCCTGCATGACCCGCGTCGACCGGATCCTCACCCACCACTCGCGCGCCACGGGCGTGAGGCTCTCTGACGGCTCCGAGATCACCTCCTCCGCCGTCGTCTCGGCCATCGACCGCGCCGAGACCTACGAGAATCTCCTCGCGAACGACCCCCTCATCCAGAAAGAGAAGGCCCGCTTCGCCAGCTACCCCCTCGGCCTGTCGTTCAACACCGTGAGCGTTGGCGTCTCCCTTCCCACCTCCCTCGACTCCATCGGCGCGCACCACGTCAGGCTCAACGATCAATCCTCCCCTATCCACGACCGCGACCAGGCCGAGGAGGACAAGGTCCTGTCCATCCGCTTCTGCCACTTCGCCAACCCCGACGCCGCTCCCGAGGGCCACAGCGCCATCGTCCTGTCCACCATCTCGCACTTCGACGACTGGGCGCCCTTCCTTCGCCCGGACGGGACCTACGGCTCGGCGTCCTACTACAACCGCAAGGACGAGATCGCGGACCTCATGCTGGAGCGCTGCGAGAAGATCGTCCCACTCCTGCGCTCGCACGTCGAGCACCGCGACATGTCCACGCCGCTCACGATCCTCAAGTGGACCGCCGCCCGCCGCGGCATCGGCTCAGGCGGCTACTACGCCACCCCCTCCATGATCTCCCGTATCCTCTCCGAGGAGTCCCGCATCTCCGACCTCTACTGCTGCGGCCAGTTCGCCACCGGCCGCCAGGGCATCAACGGCGCCCTGCAGTCCGCCCGCAACACCGCGGCCCTCATCCTGGACGACCGCCGGATGCTCGACACCTGATAGAGCGTCGGACTCCGGAACCGAAGGCCCAGGGTTCGAATCCCT
>JAFDER010000476.1 GCA_019310245.1 Deltaproteobacteria bacterium | reverse complement strand
ACCACACCCATCGTCTCGATGTTCGCGTGCAGGGACAGGCCCCCAGTCCCCTCGAGGCACTCGTCCGGCACGGAGTCCGGATCGACCTCCGGGATCACGTCGCTGACCTCGGCATCGGGGTCGCCGGATCCGTCCACGTTGCCGTCGGCGCCAGGACCCCCGCCCCCGCCACACGAGAGACAAAAAACACCCGTCAGGCCGATCAGCAAGCTCCGTGGCAGTTCCATGAGTCCCTCCCTGCGTGTCGTGAGGGAGCTTAGCAGGAACCCTGGCCCGGCACACATCCCCCATTGTAAATCGGGGCTGGTTGTAGAAAATGGAGACTCGGCTTCCCAGGGAGGGGCATGATGAAGGTACTTGTCATCGGAGGCGGCGGACGCGAGCACGCCATGTGCTGGAAACTGGCGCGGAGCCCGCAGGTCGAAGAGGTCCACTGCGCGCCCGGCAACGCCGGGATCGCGCGGGACGCGACGTGCGTGAAGCTCGCCGACGGAGACGTGCCCGACTACGCCAGGGACAGGGGGATCGGGCTCGTTGCCATCGGACCCGAGGGCCCCCTCGTGGGCGGGATGGGCAACATGCTCCGGGCGAGAGGCTTCAAGGTCTTCGGGCCGCAGGCAAAGGCGGCCACGCTCGAGGGTTCCAAGGTCTTCGCCAAGCAGTTCATGAAGCGCCACGGGATTCCGACGGCCGACTTCGACGTGGCCGAGAGCTTCGCGGAGGCAGAGGACGCGGTGCGGCACTTCGGCGACCGGGTCGTGGTCAAGGCGGACGGGCTCGCGGCGGGCAAGGGCGTCATCGTGTGCTCCACGATCGACGAGGGCGTCCAGGCAGCAAGCACGATCATGGTGGACCGGGCGTTCGGCGAGGCGGGCAGGAGGGTCGTGGTGGAGAAGAGGCTCGAGGGCTACGAGCTGAGCCTCATCGCGGTGACGGACGGGGAACGATACAAGATGATGATCCCGGCGCAGGACCACAAGCCGCTGCTCGACGGTGACGAGGGCCCGAACACGGGAGGCATGGGCGCCTACTGCCCCGCCCGGAACATCGCTTCGCCCGAGCTGGTCGAGCGCATCGAGCGAGAGGTGATCGTCCCCACCCTGCAGGGCATGAGGGAGGAGGAGAGACCGATCCGGGGCGTCCTCTATGCAGGGCTCATGATCGACGGGGACGGATCGCTCGGCGTGCTCGAGTTCAACCTGCGTTTCGGCGACCCGGAGACGCAGCCGCAGCTGACGATGATGAGCTCGGATCTCGCCGCGCTCATGCTCGAGTCCGACGGAGGGAACGTCTCGAACGTGCCTGTGACGTGGCACGAGGGCGTGGCCGTCACCGTGGTGGCGGCGGCCGAGGGCTACCCCGTCTCTCCGAGGAAGGGCGATCCCATCACCGGCCTCGACGGCGTCGAGAAGGGGGACGAGAGAATCGTCTTCCACGCGGGGACGAGCCTCGACGACGGAAAGGTCGTCGTGAGCGGAGGTCGCGTGCTCGGGATCACGGCCCGGGGGCCGGATCTCGACACGGCACGAAAGGCCTCGTATGACATGATCGAGAAGATCGGATTCAAGGGAATGCAGTACAGAAGAGACATCGGAGTCAAGGGATTATGAGCAAGAAGACAAGAGTTCTCATCCTCACGGGCAGCGCGAACGATGCACCAAAGCTCTCGGGAGCGAGGGAGGTGCTCGACGAACTCGGCATCCCGTTCCGGTTCCACGTGGCCTCGGCACACCGCACGCCCGAGAGGGCGGTCAGGCTCGTCGAGGAAGCCGAGAGGCAGGGCGTGCAGGTGTTCATCGCCTGCGCCGGCATGGCGAACCACCTGGCCGGCGCCGTGGCCGCACACACCGTGCTTCCCGTGATCGGGGTCCCGCTGTCCGGCAACGCGATGGGCGGCCTCGACGCCCTGCTCTCGACGGTGCAGATGCCGCCGGGCATCCCCGTGGCCACGGTGGCAGTGGGAGGCGCCCGCAACGCCGGCATCCTCGCGGCCCAGATCCTCGCGACGATGGACGCGACCCTCAAGCGCAAGCTCAGGGCGATGCGCCGCAAGATGAAGCGCAAGGTTGAAGCCACCGACGGCAAGATCGGGATCTGATGCCGTCGAAGGAAGAACAGCTCCTCGTCGCGGTCAAGATCCTGCGCAACGGCGGCGTCGTCGGCGCCGCCACGGAGACGTTCTTCGGCATCCTCGCGGACCTGAGAAGGAAGAACATCGCCCGGCGCATCGCACGGATCAAGCAGAGGAAGGTCCGTCAGCCCATCCCCATCATCATCCCGTCGGTCGATTTCCTGATCAAGCTCGTCGATGACGTGCCCAACCTCGCGCTCCTGCTCGCGAAGACGTACTGGCCGGGCCCACTGACTCTCGTGATGAAGGCGCGGCCCGTGGTGCCCCGCGACATCCTCTCGCGGGAGGGCACGATCGCCGTCCGCGTGCCCGGGCCCTGCGATGCCACGGACATCCTGCAGATGTTCGGTGGGCCGCTGACGGCATCGAGCCTCAACATCCACAGACACCCTCCCGCGACAACGGCCCGCCATGCCAAGCAGGAGCTCGATCACACGCTGGACGTGATCATCCCGGGCCGGGCGCCCGGAGGCCTCCCGTCCACGATCGTCGACGTGACCGTCTCGCCGCCCAAGGTCCTGCGCCACGGCGCGACCAAGATCGCGGGGCGGTTCCTCAGATAGACGGGATCACCCGTCGTCAGGACGGAAGTCGGGGTACAGCTCCTTGATGCAGTCCGGGCACAGCCCGTGCGAGAAGTCCACGTCGAGCCGGTCCTTGAAGTAGCTCTCCACGCTGGACCAGAAGTCATCGTCGTTGCGGATCTTGTGGCAGCTGGCACACATGGGGAGGATGGACTTGAGCTCCATGAGCTCCTGGATGTCCTCGAGAATGAGCAGGAAGAGCGGCTCCTCGCCCATCTCGACGGGAGCGGCGGTGACGAGCAGGTGCAAGGGCCTGCAGGTGTTCCCGCTGACGAGCTCCATCCTCGCCTTCCTGCGCACCACCTTCCTGCCGCTC
>JAFDER010000475.1 GCA_019310245.1 Deltaproteobacteria bacterium | reverse complement strand
CGTCTCCGCTCCATTCAGTGCTTCTGCCTTCACCTTCTCGATGCGTTCCGTGAGTTCCCTGGCGGTCTTCACCTGGACCGCGAGTACGGGGTCGTCCATGAGCGCATTGCGGGAGGCTTCCCTGTCCTCGGACTCTGCGAGCGCCGTCTCGAATCGCTCGTATCCCGCCCAGACGGACCCGGGTGCTTCCAGGAGGATGTCCGTGATCTTCGCCTTGGACAGCTTCTCCGCCCGCTTCCTGGCGAGCATCGAGCGCATTTCATCGATCGATGTCGTGGCGCTGTAGGTCGTGGCCTCCTTTTCGGCCTGCAGGTGGATCGGTTCCGTGTAACCCACGACTGATTTCAGCGTGTAGTCCATCGCCCAGCCCGCAACGACCATGTAGTAGGAGAGGATGATGAAGCCGCAGATGACTCCCATCCAGCCGAGCATGCTCCACGACGTTCGCTTGCCCTGGAGCACCTCGAAGGCAACGACGGGCTGCTTGCGAGCGGCTCGGCCGATCATGATCTCCGCAGCCATGATCGGGATTCCTACCAGTGCAATGCACGCCAGGTAGATGATGACGAACAGACCGCCGCCATTCTCGCCGGTGATGTACGGGAACTTCCAGATGTTCCCCAGACCGACGGCAGAGCCGGCGGCGGCGAGGATGAACCCGATCCTGTTTCCCCAGGCTCCGCGAACCGGCTGATCGTAGCGTTGCATAGGCCCTGTATCTAGCATATCCTCGGCCGTTGTTCCATGACGACGAGCTCGAAGACAGGCTTGCTGATCGTCGCGATCGCCATTCCGGCGGTCCTGGTTGCAGCCTCGACGCTGCAGGCCTTCCAGGAGCCGTCCGAACTCGCAACGCTCCTCTCGAGGCTCGCGGCCCTCGAGAAGTCGCCGCCCGGGCACGCGGACGACTCGGCCATCGCCACAATGCGGTGGCATCTCTCGGAGGCCGAGACGTACGCGAAGGGCGAGCCCGACTACTCCAAGCGTTCGATGAAGAAGGCGGCTCGCTACCTGGACCGCGCCGACAAGGGCGAGGAGCCCCTGTCAGCGGAACGAGGCATCGTGGCTCGGGCGTACGACTCACCCTACTCCACCGGCCCGCAGGCGTACTCCGTGTACGTGCCCAAGAACTTCGATCCGGACGGCAGCTATGGCCTCATCCTCAACCTGCACGGGGGCTCGTCAAACCACAACCTGTTCCTCGCCGTGACGCTCGGCCACTGGAACCTGCCGTGGAAGGACTACTGGTCCATCCGCCACGACGAGTACGTGCCCACTCGGCCTCCCCCCGACGACTTCCTCGTGGCCGCTCCGGACGGCTTCGGGCAGATCCGATACCGGTGGATGGCAGAGGTGGACATCATGCAGGTGGTGCAGGACATCCGGAAACACTACCCGATCGACCCGTCGCGGATCGCCCTTTGCGGGATCTCCAACGGCGGCATCGGTGCCTACACCATCGGGACGAAGCACGCTTCCTCTTTCTCCGGCGTGTATCCCATGGCCGGCATCTCGGACTGGCTCGTGTTCTACAAACCGGCGGGCCTCGCGGAATGGTCGAAGAAGGTCCTGCGCCGCGAATCGGCCGTCACGTACGCGGGAAACGCCCGGAACACCCACTACCACTTCGTGCACGGGACGAACGATGCGGGGCCCATGAAGGTCACGCAGGCCAGAACCATGCACGACATCCTCGAGAAGCTGGGAGTGGATCACGTCTACAAGGAGTTCACGGAGTACGGCCACGACATCATCTTCACCCTCTGGAACAAGGAGCGCATCTACAAGCTGGTTCGCAAGCACCCGCGCGACCCGCGCCCCGCCAGCGTGTGGATCGACACGATGAGCTATCGCGCCGCGCGGCAGTTCTGGGTCTCGGTGGACCAGATGGAGGAGACGAACGAGATCGCGCGCGTGCGTGTAGACGTGGTGGGCGGCGGTGCGGGAGTGGAGGTCACCACGCAGAACGTCCTCGCTCTCAGCCTGTACCTGGACGAGGCACCGGTCGCCGACGGTGCACTCGAGGTCAAGATCGACGGCACGCTCGTCAAGATCGACGACAGGCCTCTGGACGGCCGCTTGCCGCTCGTCCGCCGCGAGGCAGGCTGGGAGATCTGGCTCCCCGGAGCCTCCCCGCCCTGGGGCCAGGGCATGCACAAGCGAGCGGGCCTCTCGGGACCCATGGGTGATGCCAACTACGAGCCGCAGGTTCACGTCTATGGCACCCAGGTGCCAGAGGACGTCAAGACCCTGGAACATGCGGCCAGGCTCGGGGCGCGGAACTGGCACAAGGGAAAGAAATTCGTCGAGGTGGACTTCCCCGTGGTGGCCGATGCCGACGTCACGGAGGAGATGATCCGCGACAAGGTGCTCGTCCTGTACGGCAGCGCCAAGTCCAACTCACTGATCGCGAAGATCGGCTCGAAGCTTCCCATCAAGGTGACCGAGGAGGGAATCGAGCTGCGCGGCACCCTTCACGCGGCCCCGGACGTGGGAGTCAGGCTCCTCTACCCGAACCCCCTCAACCCTGATCGCTACGTGGAGGTCCTCGCCGGCAACTCCGCCGCTGCCGCCGCTGCCGGCGGCTCGAGCTTCACGCCCTACCTGCCGGACTACATCGTGTTCGACAAGAAGGCCTCGAAGAAGGTGCACGGCATGGCCGTTGGCAAGAAGGTGCCGTTCATCGAGGCGGGATTCTTCACCGAGGAGTGGACACTCCCCGACATCGTGGTGGAGGGTTCGTCCGGGTCATAAATACGTTCACATGGGTCCGTGGCACCCTGCTCACCTGTGATGTGCCGACTGTAGCGAATCGATGAGAATGTATTTAGTCCGCTTCTTTCTTTTCGGCGGCGGGCTTGGGTGGAGCCTTGTCCGGCTTGGGTGGGGCCTTGTCCGGCTTGGCCGGCTTATCCTCGGCGGCAGGCTTGTCCTCTGCCGGCTTCTCTTCCGCAGCAGCCTCCTTGATCGGCTTCATCGAGGCCATGATGTTGCGGATGAGCTTCTCGTGAACAGAGATGTCCTCGCCGGAG
>JAFDER010000474.1 GCA_019310245.1 Deltaproteobacteria bacterium | reverse complement strand
CGTTGCAACTGCGAGTTCGTCACCTCGGAACAGTCGGTCGAGCAAGGGCACGGTCCCAGGACGTCCAAGCTGTTCGGCGACCGTCATCCCGAACAGCGCAACCCGCACGAGGCGGCCGGTTCCAGGCCATGTCTGGGCATCGATGTCGGCTCGCACCGATCCTGTCAGCAGATACCGAGCCGGCCGTGGGTCCGCGTCGACCGCTCGCTTGACGGCACCAAGGACAGCCGGAACTTCCTGCCACTCGTCGAGCAGAACGGGTTCCTCGAGCCCGCGAAGCGCAGCATCGGGATCCGCCCGGAACGCTGTAGCCTCTCTCGGTTGGTCGAGACGAATGATCGTGGCGCAGTGCCTCGATGCGGTCGTCGTCTTTCCCGTGGCACGCGGCCCCACGATCAAGAGGGCGGGCAACTCACTGCAAAGTGAGCTGATCAACCGATCTGCTGATCGCTCCTTGTAGCTGATCATGTCCATACGACTACCACTTTACCGCATTCCTGTCTACCGTTTTCCCGCACTATCCACTACCGTTTTCCCGCACGACGGGACGGCCCTCGAGAAGGCGCCCCGCCTTCTTCTTGTGGACGGAAACTTCCCGGGCAGATGCGCCGATTAAGGGGGCATGGAAGAGCTCGAGGTGCATGCCCTTGACCGGGAGATATTCCGTGCTACACTGATTCCGTGTAGCACGGGAATCGAGATGGCAAACCTGACGGTCACGATAGAGGACGAGGTGCTCATGAAGGCGCGGATGAGGGCGCTGGAGCAGGGCACGAGCGTGAACGCTCTTCTGAGGGACTACCTCAGGGCCTACGCGAGCGAGGAGGTGACGAGGGCGATGGATGACCTCGTCAAGCTGGCGAAGCGGGCGAGGAGCGCGAGCGGGAAGGGCGGCAGGACGTGGACGCGGGACGGGCTGCATGAGCGCTAGGACGTTCCTGGACACGAACGTCGTTGTCTACGCGTTCGACCGGTCGGAGCCCGAGAAGCGCGGGCGCGCGATCGAGATCCTGGGCGCGGCCGCGGGCAGCTGCGTGGTGAGCACGCAGGTCCTGCAGGAGTTCTACGTGGTCGTGACGCGCAAGCTCGAGAGGCCCCTGCGCGAGGACGCGGCCGAGGAGGCGGTGCGCTCCCTGTCGTGCCTGCACGTCGCGGTGCTCGACGCATCGAGCGTGCTCTCGGCCATCGAGACGAGCAGGACGAGCGGCATCTCGCTGCGCGACGCGCTCATCGTGCAGGCGGCGAGACAGAGCGGGTGCACGAGGCTTCTGAGCGAGGATCTGCAGGATGGTCGGGATTTCGGCGGGCTGGTGGTCGAGAACCCGTTTGCGTGATCAGTTGTCCTCGATGTTGAAGCGCGCCACGCGGCTCTTGTCCGGGTTGGCGGGGATGAACTCGCCCACGGGCACGAGCTTGCGGTTGCTCTTCACGCAGTCCACGACGATGTCCCAGAGCGCCGAGAGGTCCTCGACCTCCGATCCGTTCTCGGGGCTGAACTCCACCAGCGTTCCATCGAGCTTTATCCTCATGACTTCCTCCATCATCTGTGTCTCGTGATCGAGCTCCTCGTGGGGGAGCCATTAAGTCACGAACGGTGCGTGTCAACGCTCCCTGATCCTGAGCCTCATGGTGCCGGCCACGCACGGCAGGTACTCGTTTTGCGGCACGATCTTTCTGCCCGCACGCGCGACCTCGAGCACCGCGTCCGAGAGCCTGCCGAGCGCGAGGGCCTCGTCCTCTGATTCGGGTTCGAACTCCAGCCAGTCGTTCTCTATGTCTATCCTCATGATGTTGTTCCTTTGCTATCCACACCCATAGGTCGCTCTCGACTCGCGTCACGCCGGAGGTGGGCCCAACCTCTCGAGGCCCGTGTAAATGCAGTAGTGAGGGGTGTCTATCGAGTTGGCAGTGAGAGTGGCGGGAGAGCCGGACCCGATCGATCTCGCGGGTTTTCGTGCATTTTGCGGGGGGGAGACCGGCACGGGGGTTGCAACTCGAGTGTATCGAGGAGCTAGATGGAGAGGATGAGACGCGCGCTGGTCATGGTCGGGGGGATGATGGTCGTTGCGGGATGCTACTCGAGCTTCCCCTTCACGGTTGGCGTGGACGCGGAGAGCGACGCCGACGGCGACGCGGCCGCGGAGGTGGTGGAGGATCCCGCCGCGGAGGACGTGATCGAGGAGTGGACCACGGACGTGGTGCCGGATGGCGGCGAGACGTGCTCCCCGCCGGCCGACTACATCATCACGGTGAGCTTCTTCCTCGACGCGTTCGCGCACGACGAGGAGCACGACATCGAGCTCGTGTGCGACCCGCCCGTGATCACCACGGGCGACGGCAGCATCTTCCACGAGCTCGACTGCGAGGACGGCCGCCACCTGCTCGAGATCGACACGCGGCCCTCGGTGCGCGCGGCCATGGCCGAGATCACGCGCGACGTGACGCTCCGGTACGTCTCGCGCAATCTGGGCGAGGGCTGGAGCTTCAAGTGGTTCACGATGCGGGACGATGCCGGCGACCTCATCATGGCGGGCGTGCAGTCGAACACCATCGCGCCGCCGGGCTACGACCCGGCCGAGTGGTACGCGCCGCTGTGGGTGGGCTACGTGAGCGGCGTGTGCCCCATCGAGAACCCGGGCTGCTACACCACCGAGCGGCTCGCCCTCGACATCGTGTGCGGCGGCGCGCGCGAGCGCTTCTTCGAGGACAGCCGCGGGAGCATGGGCTCCATCGACGAGTGCTACGTGCAGGTGGGCGAGTCGTTCCGCACGCACCGCATCTCCTGCTCCGGCCTCGAGCTGCCCAGCGAGTACTTCGCCGTGCTCATCGTCCGCTGACCATGGGGGTCAGACCCCGCCACTTGACACTTTTCGCATTTGCGCTGCCCCGAACCTTCCGCTGCCCCGAGCCTGTCGAGGGGATATGACCCCAACGGCCGTGTTTATCATTGAAGATCGTTAGTTGACATGCCGATTATCAATGATAAACTTCCGGTGTGGCAGTTGCCTTGCTGTGGGTGCGCATTTTCAATACCCGCATCGGCCTGCTGAA
>JAFDER010000473.1 GCA_019310245.1 Deltaproteobacteria bacterium | reverse complement strand
ATCTGATCAATTAACACATTGCATTCCGAACATACAGAAACAGACGCGATTCCTAGGCCCTTTTCGCTGTACCCGACCTCTGCTATGAGGATGGCATGCTCATCCACGGGATCGGCAGGTCGGAGATGGTCGTGTGGCCGCTGCGTTCCGGCTCCACCGGCAACTGCCTGCTCGTCGGCTCCGGCCGCGAGGTGATCCTCGTGGACGCGGGCTGGAGATCGCAGGGCGCGTTCAGGCTCGTGCTCGAGAAGATCGGCGTCAAGCCTCACCACGTGGCCGGGATCCTTGTCACCCACACGCACTCGGATCACATCAACTACACCACATACCGGTTGGCGGAGAAGTACGGGATCCCCCTGTACCTGCACACGCGCAACTGGGAGAGGGCGTACAAGCTGCACTACAAGGGCAAGCTCAAGGGCGACCCGGCCTGGCGCGGCACGAAGCACCTGTTCCGCTATGGCGACCCCTTCACCGTCGGAGGCTTCGAGGTGGAGGCCGCGGAGGTGGCGCACGACGGCGGCGCGTGCTCGTGCTTCCTCCTCACCCACCGGGGCTCGTCGAGGACGGTCGCCGTGGCCACGGATCTCGGAGCGTGGAACAGGAGGCTCGCGCGCTTCCTCTCCCGCGCGGACTACCTCGTCGTGGAATCGAACTGGGACCCGGACATGATCGCCGTGAGCCCGCGCACCCCCCCCGACGTGGCGCGCGTCATGGGCGGCAGGGGACACCTCTCGAACCTGGACGCCGGGGCGCTCGTGTGCGAGGCCGCCTCCCTGAGGGGCGCGCCGCCCCTGGGCGTCATCCTGGCCCACCTGTCCAGGGACCACAACACCATGAAGCTGGCCCTGGGCACCGTGCGCCGGATCCTGCGCGAGGGCGGGCTGGGCCGCGTGCCCGTGAGCGCGGCGCCGATGGGCATGATGGACGAGCCGGTGGTGCTCCCCGGCCTCCCCTGACCCTGCCTGCCTCTCCATCTCGTGCTATGATCCCTCCACGGCATGAAATTCAATGAAACACCAGAGGGACAAGCCATGAGGATGACCGCCTGCCTGCTCGCCTCCGTGCTCCTCGCGGCGTGCTTCGAGACGGCTCCGCGCGCCGGCGACGCGTGGGACGTGCCGCTCGACCCATCGACCGACGATGCCCCGGACCTGCCGACGGACGTGCCCGTGGACGGAGAGGTGCCCGTGGGCGCATGCCCGTGGGGCTGGGACTGCCGTGTGACGTCGTTCCCGCACTTCACGGGCGTGGACCTCCTCGTCGTGATGGACAACTCGTTCGACATGGGCACCTACCAGGCCACCTTCATCGATCAGTTCCCCCTTCTCCTGTCCGCGTTCCTCGATCCCGACATCGATACCGACACGGGCATGCCGTCGCACACGCCCGTGACCGACGTGCACCTCGGCGTGATCAGCATCGACATGGGCACGGGAGGCTGGGAGGTGACCTCGTGCGAGGGCCCGGTCGAGGGCGACGACGGGTTGCTGCTGCACGAGCCTCACGGCGACGGGTGCATGCCGTCCTACCCGCTCTTCCTCTTCTACGACGAGCATGCTCCCGATCCCGCCGAGATCGGCGATCTCGCGGACGACTTCGCGTGCATCGGCGCCCTCGGCACGGACGGCTGCGGGTTCGAGCACCCGCTCGAGGCCTCCCTCAAGGCCCTGACCACGCACTCCGCGCTCGGCCAGTCGAACGACGGCTTCCTCAGGGATGACTCGGTGCTCCTCGTCGTCTACCTCTCCACGGAGAACGACTGCTCGGTCTCGGACCCCGACCTGTTCGACCTCGAGAACCCCGAGTACGGGCCCGCGAGCCTGCGCTGCTACCAGAACCCGACCATGCTCCACCCCGTCGCGCGCTACATCGACGGGCTCGACGGCCTCGCCGCCTCGCGGCCCGTGCTCCTGGGCATGATCGTGGGCGTGCCTCCGGACGACGCTCGGTGCAACGCCACCGGCAACTACCTCGGCGCCTGCAACGACGTCGCGGAGATGACCGAGCGGACCTACCCGACGGATCCCAGCCGCCTCATGCCCGTGTGCACCGCCCCAGCGGGCGACGCCTTCCCGGGCCGCCGGTTCGTGGAACTCGCCCAGACGTTCGGCCCGCGCTCCTACGTGCACTCCATCTGCTCGGACGACTTCTCGCCCGCGTTCGAGGCCTTCGCGCACATGGTGCACGGACTGGCCGACGCGTCCTGCTCCGGCACCCACGTCGCCCTCACGAAGGACCCCTCCGACCGCTGCAAGTGCAACACCCAGTGCCGCGTGGTCCACGTGCTCTCGGACCGCTCCTCCTGCCCCTTCCGCACCATCGAGTGGGACTCGGACGGCGACACGATCCCCAACCAGGTGCGCGACGGCGCCGGAGCCCTCGTCTCGGCCTGCGAGGTGCCGCACGCCGTCAACCTGCTCTCCGAGTGCTGGGACGAGTGCCACGACCCGTACCAGGTCCACACCCCCATGGGCACGGGCTGGTACTACTCGCTCTCCGGATCGGGCGTCGCCTGCCCGACCATCTCCTTCACCGACGGCTTCGAGCCTCCCCCGGGCGCCATGACCCTCGTCCTGTGCCCCTGACGGGCTGGACCTTGCAGCCGATAGCGGTATAATCCCCCACCGTTCTCGAAAAGGGGGGATTCATGCGCGCATTCGTTCTCGTCTCATTGCTCCTTGCTGCCTGCGGCCACGTGGCGAAGTCCGACGAGTGCGACACCGGCGAGGTGGAGTGCACGGGCGCCTGCACGGACCTCATGACCGATCCCGACAACTGCGGCGCGTGCGGCTCCCGATGCCAGCTCGCCGCGCACTCGGACCCGGCCTGCACCGGCGGCCACTGCACGCTCGAGTGCCACGAGGGCTGGCACGACGTGGACGGCGACTACCTGACCGGATGGGACATTCTACCTGCCTGATACAGCCCTAGAACCTGCATGTTCGGCTAAAATGTGTGAATTGGGCCTTACCTGGAGGTCCATATGTACTGCTTGTCACATGCGTTCGTCACAATTTTTGTCACAGTGGGGAAGGGTGGGCCAGCCTCGA
>JAFDER010000472.1 GCA_019310245.1 Deltaproteobacteria bacterium | reverse complement strand
CTTGAGGAAGAACTTCAAGAACGGGACCCTGCGGTTGAACACCTTCTGCAGCACCGGGATGTCGACCCAGCTCTGTTGGTTGGAGATGACCATGTACCAGCCCTCGGGATCCAGGTCCTCGAATCCCTCGAGCTCCCAGCGGGTCTTCGCGAGCAGGGAGATGAAGAAGGAATTGACCGAGATCCAGGCCGAGGCGATCGCGGTCAGGATGCGGCGGCACAATTTCTGCCATCCCTTGACGGGAATGATCAGCTTGAGCAGCGAGATGCTGAAGAGCGGCCCGCAGAAGAAGACCGTGTTCAGGCCGACGATGATCGCGCCCAGCACGGCGGTGACTGGCCCCGGTAGAAACGACAGCATCGAGGTGCAGGGTATCACGGATGCGCTATGATGGCCGCCATGAGATGCACGTTCGCCTGCATGGCAGTCACGGTCCTGGTCCTCGGCTGCGGCCCGAGGGGCCGCGTCATCACACTCTCCCCGCTCGACAACCTCGTGGTCGTCGAGAACATCGAGAAGCTCCACGGCAGCGACTCGAAGGTGGTCATCCAGGCCGCGAAGGATCTCGACGACTACTCCGACCCCGTCATCGCACAGGCGCTGGTGGACCAGCTGGCGCACCCGGACGCGGACGTGCGCGTGCAGATCGTGGAATCGCTGGCCCGCATCGGCGAGGCCGCGGTCGAGCCGCTCGTCGCCCGGCTGGAGAGCCCGGGCAGCGCGGCCCTCAAGGGGGCCGTCCTGGCGCTGGACCTCATCGGGGACGAGCGGGCCGTGGAGCCGCTCATCGAGCTCCTCAGGAAGAACATCATCGCATCCATCCACATCTTCAACGCCCTCAAGTCGATCGGAGAGCCGTCCATCGAGCCGCTGGTCGCACTGCTGGACGACGTGGATCCCAACGTCCGGCTGGCGGGCGCGCGTGCCCTGGGACACCTGGGCTCCGAGCAGGCCTGCGTGCCGCTGGTCGGGCTCCTCGGAGAAGGAGTGGAGAGCACCGCGATGCTCGAGCTCATCATCTCCATGGGCCAGAAGCCGGTCCCCGCGCTCATCGGTGCGCTGGGCAGCAGCGACGTGACCGTGCGTGAGCTCGCCGCGATCGCTCTCGAGAGGATCACGATCACGCACTGGCATCCCGACCTGCCCGCGGCCCTGGTGAAGGTCCTGGACGACGAGAGCACGACGGTCCGGCTGCACGCGGCCATCGCTCTGGGCAGGACGAGGGAGAAGGAGGCTGTCCCGCCGCTGATCGGCTTGCTGAAGGACGAGGATGCCAGGGTCTGCAAGGCCGCGGCCGCCTCCCTGGCCCAGCTCGAGGACCCCGCCGCCCTGCCCCGGCTCATCGACTATCTCGTGTCCCTGAAGAACGACCCGTGGTTCGGGGCTGTACCGGCGATCAAGACCCTGCTCGCACACGCGCACGAGGAGCAAGAAGCCGAGGTGGCCCTCGCCCTCACCAAGCTGACCGGGCACGACGACGTACGGCTGCGCGCCGCAGCGGCAGACCTCATGGGTGAGCTCCCGACCGAGGATTCCCTTGACCACCTCCTCGAGCTCATGAGGAGCATCGACGACCTCGTCCGCCAGTACGCGCGGCCGGCCATCGGCAAGGTCGTCAGGGCCCTCGCGGAGAAGGGCGAGGTCGAGTCGATCCTCACGGACATGTCGCATGACGACAGCTACGCGGTGCGAGAGATCTGCGTGGGTCTCATGGCCGAGCTCAAGGGCGAGAAGGCCGTGGAGCCGCTCAAGAAGTTCCTCTCCGACAAGGACTACCGGGTGGTCAGCAAGGCGGCCCTCCTGCTCCACGGGCTGGGGGACGGCTCGGGAGTCGCGCCGCTCGTGAAGATGCTCAAGAGCGATCAGGAGTCCGCGGTCATGCAAGCCTGGGACGCCCTGGACAGGATGGGCGAGCTGAACACGGAGAAGATCCTGCTCGCCGGCACGAAGGCCAAGAAACCGTTCATGAGGGCCAGCGCCGTGACACTGCTCGGAAAGAAGAAGGAACCGAAGCACATTCCCGCGATCGCCAAGCTGCTCTCCGACAAGGAGCTCCTGGTCGCCGAGGCGGCGGCCTGGTCGCTCGGACACATGGGCAAGCCCGCCGCGATCAAGCCGCTCGTCAAGGCGCTGAAATCAGCCAGCGGCCCGCACGATGCCGCGGCCAAGGCGCTCGTCACCATCGGCCCGGCGTCCATCAAGAGGGTCATCGGAGCGCTGACGAGCAAGAACCGGGCGACGCTCGTCCACGCGGCCCACGTCCTCGAGAAGATCGGCGGATGGGAATCCGTGGGACCGCTCAGCAAGCTCATCAAGGGCAAGGATCAGCACGTCAGGGACGCGGCGCGCAGAGCCCTGAAGGCGATCACGTGCACGGACCTCGGGGAGGACCACGCGAAGTGGAAGAAGTGGCTCGACGAGGGGAACCTCTCCGGCAAGGGCTGCGTCTCGGACAAGGCCAAGTCCATCGAGAAACTGATGTAGAGGGATTCAGTCGGTGTACAGGAGCACCATGCCCATCTCGATGGGGATGGTCTCCTCGATGTGGTCGGCGGGGTCCATGGGCGCGGCGTGGCCGAAGTACGCCCCGAAGGTCAGCGTGTCGGTGTTGTAGGGAAACACGTCCGATGTCTGGTCCTCGGCGGGGAGCCGGGCGACGATCACGGGGTTGAGCTCCGACCTCTCGAGGGTGAGGATGATCTCGCCCCCGGAGGACATCTCCGAGTGGTACTCGATGCCGCGGTGGGGGCACAGACCCTGGCCGATGGCGTACTCGATGGTCCAGGACGCGCTCGCGTCCCAGACGAGCCAGGAGATGATCTCGTCCACGTTCGGGGCGCTGAGCGCCGAGCCGCGCGTGTGGTACTCCACGCTCATGTAGTCCGTGGGGATGTGGAGCGAGGCGGAGGGATCGTAGGTGACGGCGCGGTGCTCGCCGCTGTTGACCACAACGACGGGGAAGTCCGTGACCTCGGCCGTGCGCCCCACCACGTCGGTGACCAGGAGCGAGAGCCTGTGCAGTCCGTCCTCTATCGAGGTGGTGTCCAGGAGGAGC
>JAFDER010000107.1 GCA_019310245.1 Deltaproteobacteria bacterium | reverse complement strand
ATGGTCAAGTCGACGGATGAGCAGGTGGTTACCCGATGGACCGTGATCTTTGCCTCGCGGGGCGAGACGTGACTATCATGTGATCATGACGAAGGTACCACTCATCGCCGTGGCCGCCGTTTTCTGCACGTCCTGCGGCGGCGCTCCTGCGCCCGTGCAGGAGCCCGCGCCCGTGCCCGAGCCGGAGATCGAGACCGAGATCGAGGTGGAGGCCCCGCCCCAGCTCGACGAGGCCTCGAAGGTCCTCCAGGTCGAGGGTATGGGGGGGTTCGTCGTGGTCGAGGCGGGCTTCTCGAGCTTCGAGGGCGACCGGTGCATCATCACCCTGGACTCGGCGGGGAACCTGGTCACCTCCGTGAGTCTTCACTCGGGCTTCAGCTGTCCGTACGAGCAGGGCCAGTGGAAGGTTGATCCCGAGAAGGTCAAGGAGCTCGTCCAGCTCCTCAACGACCAGGGCTCGTTCCAGCCGGCCGTGGATCCGGGTGCCGGCAAGCACCTCGACTTCGGGACCAAGCTGCACACCGATCAGGGCGGTTTCGAGGTCGTGCCGCAGGGCAAGGTGGATCCGGTGGAGGAGTACCTGCACGGTCTGTACGAGTCCAGGTAGGGTTCTGCACGGCGCGGGACGGTCCGGGGCACTCGGCACCGGGGAACCTTGAGGTGCCTCGACCCCGCAACGTCACCGCGCCATCGAGCTCATCGCCGGACCCTGCTCTGATCCGTGGCAGGCACTCCTCGGGGTAGCCGGGCGCGGGACGGTCCGGGGCCTCGGGGTGGACTGGGTTGAGTGTCAGGGGTGGGGAGGGGAGGGCTTCTTCTCGGCGAGCCTCACCCTGTTGCGGCCCGCCTGCTTGGCCTCGTACAACGCCTCGTCGGCGCGTTTGATCAGGTCTCCCCTGCTCTCTCCACTCAGTCTCTCGGCCACGCCCATGGATGCGGTGAGCTTGAGCTTCATCTCGCCCAGGTCGATCTCCAGCTTCTGGATCATCTCCTGCGCCCGCTCGGCGATGCGGCCGGCCTGGGCGAGGTCCACGCCCGGGAGCAGGAGGACGAACTCGTCGCCTCCGTAGCGGACGACGGCGTCCCCCACGCGCAGGACGGTCGAGAGGAGCTGGGCCACTCCCTTGATCGCCTCGTCCCCCACGGCGTGGCCGAACCGGTCGTTGATCTCCTTGAACCGGTCCACGTCCGTGATCACCACGGAGAGCGGCCTGACAATGCCGGAGTCGTCGATCGGCTCGTCGGGGAAGGCGCCCTCGAGACCGCGCCGGTTGAGGGCGCCGGTGAGCGGATCCACGCGCGCGAGCCGCGAGAGCCGCGCGATCTCGAGGTATGGTCCGCAGATCCCGGCCACGAGCAGCATCACCTGCTCGTGCTCCTCGGAGAAGTAGTGCTCCTGCTCGTGCACGGCGCTCAGCACGCCCATGCAGACCGATCCGGCCAGCAGCGGCACGCCGATGAACGAGCCCATCTCGTCCTTCATTCCCGGCCGGTGTGCGAAGCGCCTGTCCATGGTGGCGTTGCCGGACCGGATCGGCCTCGCGTGTTTCGCGATCCAGCCCATGAGCCCCTCCCCGAGCCTGAACTCCACGGACGGGTCCTCGTGCAGGGGCGTTCCGGCCCTGACCGAGGCGATGAGCTTCGTGCGGCTCGGATCGAGCAGGCGGATGGACACCCTCTGGGTCTCCACGAGGACCGCCGCGTGCTCCACGATCGACTCGAGGATCTCATCGAGCTCCCTCGGGATCTGGAGCTCGTAGACGAGCTCCGTGAGCACGTGCAGCCTGTCGGTCATCGGGTTCATGGTGGTGCGATGATTGTAAGGATGGTGGTCGGGGATTTCAATGCAGAGGTGGGACTCAGGGAGGCTCGATCACTTCCGTGCTGTCCGTGCAGCGGATGCCGAGCCGCTCGAGCTCCATCAGGATGGGGTTGTACATCGTCGGCATCACGGGGATGTGCACGCCGGTCGCCTTGATGCGGCCCTCGAGGATGTAGCGCACCGCCACGGCCGCGGGAAGGCTCACCGTGCGCGCCATGGAGCTGTCGCCGCCCGGGATGCCGAAGTCCACGAGCGTGGACGTGATGCGCTCCGTGCGGCCCTCGGGGAACTCGGCGAGAAACCGGTGCTGCATGACGATCATGTCACGCTCGCCCTCCGCGTAAGGGAGCCTCTCGAGCAGCCGGCCGGCCAGGACGTCGAGCGGCGTGGTCCTGCCATCCTGGATGACGTCCGTGCCGAGGAGCCCGAGCCAGTCCATGCGCTCGAGCGGATCCGCGGCGGGGTCCATCGAGAGGCGGGCAGCGGCCTCGCTGCGCACGTCCTTGCCCGCACTGCCGATCATCCCGGCCAGGAACGCACCGTACGTCGTCGACTGCAGGTCATGCTCCTCGAGGTCCAGGTACCCCAGGTCCACGAGCGCCTTCCACGTGCGGCAGTGGCCGGGGTAGCGGAAGGTGCCCCTGAAGATCGTCCTCACGCCCTCGAGCCCGTAGCGCTCCCTGTAGCCGAGCGAATCGCGGTTTGGGTAGATCTCGAGATCGCCAACGCCGTCGATCTTGGCGGCGCCAACGTCCGCGAACAGCTCCGGACCGGGAACGTCCACCCGCTTGCCGTCGAGCAGGTAGCGCGCCGCGTTGCGGGCGGCCATGACGACTCCGCGCGGGCTCCACGAGAACTTGTAGCCCCAGGGCGTCGTGACGGCCTCGGGGGCGGGTAGCCCCCCGCAGCAGGACGTGAACTCGGCGATCGTGCCTCCGCGCTCCTGCACGTTGTGGATGATCCTCATGGCCGACATGTGATCGATGCCGGGGTCCACGCCGGTCTCGTTGAGGACGAGGATTTCCGCCTTGCGAGCCGCGGAGTCCAGGGCCTGCATCTGGGGGCTGACGTAGCTCGTCGTCACCATGGGGATCCGGCGGTCGATGCACAGCTCGGCCACCTGGACGTGGTGGGCGTAGGGCAGGAGGCTCACCACCAGGTCCGCGTCGGCCACGAGGCTCCGGAGCTGCTCCACGTTCTGGACGTCGAGGGCCACGGGGACCCCTCCCTCGTGTCCGTCGATGATCGTCTCGGCCTTGCTCACCGTCCGGGTCGCCACGGTCACGCGCAGCCCGGCGTTCTCGAGCAGGTACCGCACGAGCGGCCCTGCCACCAGGCCCGCGCCCAGGACGAGCACCCGGTCCGTTTCCTCTCCCGCTTGTGGTGTCATGGTCGGCTCCTTTACTCCTTCTCGATTGCCTTCACGGCCTGCTCGAGGCCGGCGTGGCGCGCCATGAGCTTGCCCCGGTGCAGGATGATCGCGTCCCGCACGGCCCTCGGCAGGCCGAGATCGTCGAGCTCGCGCGACCAGTCCGCCTGGCCGATGGCGGGCACGATGTCCGCCAGGGCGTCGCTGAACGAGCGGGTCGCCTCGCGCGGCAGCTCGCACGGCAGGTTGTCCACGGACATGACCACGATGCCCCTCGCATGGACGCCGTCCGTCACGCGATCCGTCAGAGGATCGTACGTGAAGCAGGGCACGTCCGGGAGCGTCGCCTTGACCGTGATCTCCACGCCTCCGTCGATGTCGCAGGAGATGTCTCCGATGACGCGCAGCCGCTCCAGCTCGGTTGCCCCGGCCCGGGTCACGAGCCTGGGATAGCGGTCCGTCCAGTAGATGCAGTTGACGAGCACGTCCAGGTGAGGCAGGTGGCGCTGGAACGTGCCGCGGTACCGCTCGGGGTGGTCGTAGTACTCCTGCAGGTCGAACGAGCCCTGCAGCGGCTCTGCCATGTGCTCCTCTCGGAACACCACCTTGTAGACGTGGCGGTCAGAGACGTCGGACCTCCCGCTCAACCCGGCGAGGTCCTCGGGCGCCACCTCGATGACGGGCAGGAGGTCCAGGATCTCCTGCGCTCCGCGCGAGACGTTGCCGTAGCCCGCGAACCCGAACACGAAGGGCGCACAGCCGGGCGGCAATCCGGCGGAGGCGATCCGCTCGCCGCAGGCGGACACGGCCTGCTTGACCGCCTCGAGTCCGTCGTACTCCACGGGCTGGCGCAGGGTGGTGAAGGGACTCTCGATCCCCTCGGTCGCGAGTCTCTGGCCCACGGCCACGAGCGTCTCGACCATCCCGGCGAGGCCCGCGTGCACGCCGAAGAACACGGTGCGCCTGCCCTCGTCGTCGACGACGAGCTCGTAGTCGATCAGCGTGCACCCCAGCTCCATGAGCCTTCCCAGCATGGCCATGTTGTACGGCTGGGCCTTGGTCGTGTGCGAGAAGAAGACGTAGGTTCCGCCGGGCAGGAAGAGGTTCTTCGGGATCTCCTTCACGGCCAGGACCGCGTTGCACCCGGACAGGTCCTCGCTGATCGCGGCCCCGGCCGCCTCGTAGTCGCCGTCAGGGAAGGCCCGGATCGGGGCAGGCTGGACCATGAACCGGATCCCCTTCTCGCGCCCGAGCCGCTCGACGTCCTGTGGTGTGAGGGGAGCGCGCGCCTCCCAGCGGTTCTTGTCTTCGCGCCTGATGCCCATGTAGCCCTTCATGGGCAGGAATATGGAGTATTATGGCAGCGCTCGTCAAACCCTTGTTTGCGGGCTACTTGAAGATCAGGCTCGCCAGCGCCGTGACGGGCAGGAGGGGCAAGATCATCGAGAAGTCCAGCCCCAGGATCACGACCCACCTCTCCGAATCCCGCGCCCCGAAGCTGCGGCTCGCCTGCACGTACATCCCGATCACCGTGACGTGGCTGTTGATGTAGTTGCGCGTGTGGATGCCCCACCACATCCTCACCGTGAAGCCGCCAGAGTGCTCACGGCCCTCGTACAGGTAGTGCGGCCAGGCCTCCATCACGAGGGGCGTGTAGCTGCCGATGGGGGCGAGCACGGCCAGCCCCACGCCGCCCACGAACGAGTCGAAGTTCCAGGTGCCCGCATCCAGGCTCAGGCCCGCCCCCCAGTAGTTGGCCTTCTTGCGGCCGAAGAGCATCATGGAGTGGCCGGCCATGTGGAAGACGCCCTCGATCTCCCGCGGGCTGACCTCCCGCGTGGCCAGGCCTCCGCCCACGTCCAGCGTGAGCGTCCACTGCACCTTCGGGTGCGGCGAGTCAGGCAACTCGACGGGAACGGGGAGCTCCGGAGGCTCATCGCTCTTCGCCGCCCCGCAGGGCCGGGTTGCGAGGAGGATCGCCGTGGCGGCGAGCAGGGCGGCCCTCACGGCCTCCTCCGGGCCGTGACCACGCGCTTGAGCCTGCCCAGGTCCTCGCGGACGGCCACCAGCGTCCAGTCCCGGTCCGAGAGCATCGAGGCCGTGCGCCCGGCCTGGGTGTCGGCGATCTCCAGGGCGAGGAGACCTCCGGGCCTCAGCCCGTCCGCCGCCTCCGCGACGAGCCTCCTGACCAGCGCGAGGCCGTCCGGTCCACCGTCGATGGCCTCGCGGGGCTCGTTGTCCCGGATCCCGGGATCCAGGTCCGGGATCTCGTCCGTCGGGATGTACGGCAGGTTGGCCGCGATGCAGTCCGCTCCTCCGCGCAGGACCGAGAGCAGGTCTCCCGCGACCAAAGCCACCCGGTCGAGCACGCCGTGGCGGACGCAGTTCCTCCGCGCCACGGCGAGGGCCCTGCGGCTCACGTCCGTTGCCAGGACGCGGAGCCGGGGCCTCGAGCTCGCCAGCGCGATCGCCACGGCCCCGCTCCCCGTGCCCACGTCCACGGCCAGCGAGCGCTTGCCCTCGAGCGCCGGATCCTCGAGGCAGGCCTCCACGAGAATCTCGGTGTCCGGCCTGGGGATGAGCACGTCCGGTCCCACCTCCAGCTCGAGGCTCCAGAACTCCTTCACTCCCCGGATGTAGGCCACCGGCTCGCCCGCGATCCTCCGGTCGACGAGGGCCGACAGCGAGGTGTGGCCTTCCCAGGAGATGCGCTCGTGCTCCCGCGCGAGGAGCGCCTCCCTGTCCATGCCGAGCACCTGTCCGGCGAGCAGCCGCGCGTCCAGCCTCGGGGAGGGCACCCCGGCCTCGGCCAGCCTGCCTGCGGCCTCGTCCAGCGCCTCGCGGATCGCCGGCGGCCTGGGGGGTACTTTCCCTATCAGGGCCTCTTGATGAACTTGCACTTCGGGTTCTTGCGCGGGTCGCACTTCTTTTTCTTCTTCTTCTTTTTCTTGTCCGGCTCGTCGTCGACGATCGTGACCTCCTGGCCGGTGGAGGCGTCCGTGGAGGCGTCCGTGGTCTGGCTCGTTGTCAGGGAGATGACGCAGGTGTTCTCCAGGCCCTTCTCCACCTTGCACGGCATGGTCCGGGTGGGAAAGCCGTCGGCTTTCGCCGTGACGGCCGTGACGCCCTCGGGCAGATCGAGCGTGACGGGCGCCGTGCCCTTGCTCTGCCCGTCCACCGAGATGGTGCCTCCGGCGGGCACGGTGTCCACGGTCACCCTGAACGTCTCGACGGGTTTCTCCTGCCCGGCGTCGGCGGGCGACGTCGAGGCGTCCACCGACGCGATCTTCGGACCGACGTCGGTATCCGGATCCTCGGGCCGGAAGATGGCCCATCCGCCCACAAGGGCCATCACCCCCATGGCGACCAGACCCAGGAGGAGCAGTGGGATCACGATGAGCAGGACGATGCCCACCGTGGAGGCCTTTCGCGGCGGTGCGGCCGGCGGCGCTGCCCTCGTTGCGTGCGCGGGCGGGGGGGCGGCGGTCGGCTGGTCCAGGGCCTGAACGGGTGCCGGTGCGGCAACTGGCGAGGCCCCGGGTGAGGATGCCGTGGTGGGCGCCGTGCCCACGGCGATCGGTGCGGCCGGCACCTGGGAGCCCCTGCCGAACACGACGCGTCCGGAGCCGAACGGCGTCAGGGCGTGGGCGAAGTCCGCCACGGTCTGGTACCTGTGGTCGCGGTTGCGGGTGATGGCGCGCCTCACGATCTCCTCGATCTCGTGAGGCAGGTTGGCCCTGAACTCGGACAGGGGCGGGGGGTCCTCGTTCATGATCTTGTAGATGACCGTGTGTATGCTGGTGGAGTCGAACGGGACCCGGCCCGCGAGCATCTGGTAGAGGATGATGCCGCAGGCGTAGATGTCCATCCTGTGGTCCGCCTCGCGGTCGCCGGCGATCTGCTCCGGGGCCATGTAGCAGGCCGTGCCCAGCATGGCCCCGGTGCGCGTCAGGGCCTCGCCGTCCTCGGGATCCTTGACCTTGGCGATCCCGAAGTCGAGTATCTTCACGAAATCGTCGCGCCCCCCCAGCCGGCAGAGGAAGACGTTCTCCGGCTTCATGTCCCGGTGAGTGATGCCCTTGGCGTGCGAGGCGTTCAGGGCGTCGAGGGCCTGCAGCATGACGTCCGCGGCCTGGGCCACGTCCATCGCACCCACGCGCCGGACCTTCTCGGCCAGGCTCTCGCCCTTGAGCAGCTCCATGACCAGGTAGATGGATCCGGTGACGTCCCGGCCGATGTCGTGCATCTCGATGATGTTCTCGTGCCCGATCTCGCCGGCGCTCATCGCCTCGCGGAAGAACCTCTGGCGGATCTCCTGGTCCCGGGCGAGCTGGAAATGGAGCAGCTTGAGGGCCACGTGCTGCCGGATCTCCACGTGGCGCGCCTCGTACACGGCTCCCATCCCGCCTTCGCCGAGCAGGCGGAGAAGCTCGTACTTGCCTCCGATGATCTTGCCCACCTGCAGCTGGGTCTGTGTGAGCTCCTCGCCGGTTTCCGGGCAGGAATCAGTGCCATCGGGGTGCTCGCCCCCGCAGTGGGGACACTTGAACGTCGTCATGACTGCGTCGGGATCCTAGAGGAATCACCCGTGATTGGCAACTCATGTCTCCGACTTGACACTCTCGCGCGAATGATTACTCTTCGCCTTTGCGAAGAACGACAAAACAGGCCGGATTGCGGTCTGAAAAGAGTTGCTTGGGAGAATCCCCAAGGAGGTCATTATGAAGATCATTCCGTTGAACGATCGGGTCATCGTCAAGAGGGTCGAGGGCGAGGAGACCACGAAGGGTGGGATCATCATTCCGGATTCCGCCAAGGAGAAGCCCATCGAGGGCGAGATCGTGGCCGTGGGCAAGGGCAAGATCCTGGATGACGGCAAGATCCAGGAGCTGGTCGTCAAGCCCGGCGACAGGGTGCTCTTCGGAAAGTACGGGGGAACGGACATCAAGATCGACGGGGAAGAGCACCTGATCCTGCGCGAGGACGAGATCCTCGGGATCGTGGAGAAGTAGCAGAACGCACCGTCGGCACCCGCGCCGCCGAGCGGCCGGGAGCGCGGACGCGAGCACGGAGGTTTGTCATGACTGCCAAGGAAATCATTTTCGACGAGAGCGCGCGCGCCCAGATCCTCAAGGGGGTCAACGCACTGTCCGATGCCGTGAAGATCACGCTCGGACCCAAGGGCCGCAACGTCGTCATCGAGAAGAGCTGGGGCTCGCCCGTCGTGACCAAGGACGGCGTCACGGTGGCCAAGGAGATCGAGCTCGAGCAGAGGTTCGAGAACATGGGCGCCCAGATGGTCAAGGAGGTTGCCTCCAAGACCTCGGACGTGGCCGGCGACGGCACGACCACCGCCACTCTCCTGGCCCAGGCCATCTTCCGCGAGGGCTCGAAGATGGTGACGGCCGGGCACAACCCCATGAGCCTCAAGAGGGGCATCGACGCCGCGGTCGAGGCCGTCGTGGCGGATCTGGCGAAGCTCTCCAAGCCCACCAAGGATCAGAGCGAGATCAAGCAGGTCGGCACGATCAGCGCCAACAACGACGAGACGATCGGCTCGATCATCGCCGAGGCCATGGAGCAGGTCGGCAAGGAAGGCGTCATCACGGTCGAGGAGGCCAAGGGCATGGCCACCGAGCTCGAGGTCGTCGAGGGCATGCAGTTCGACAGGGGCTACCTCTCGCCGTACTTCGTCACCGACCCCGAGCGCATGGAGTGCCTCCTCGAGGACGCGTACCTGCTCCTCGTCGAGAAGAAGGTCTCGAACATGAAGGACCTCCTGCCCGTGCTCGAGCAGGTGGCGCGCACGGGCAAGCCCCTGCTCATCCTCGCCGAGGACGTGGACGGCGAGGCCCTGGCCACGCTCGTGGTCAACAAGCTGCGGGGCACGCTCAAGGTGGCGGCCGTCAAGGCCCCCGGCTTCGGCGACCGCCGCAAGGAGATGCTCACGGACGTTGCCGTGCTCACCGGCGTGCCCGGAGGCCAGGTGGTCAGCGAGGATCTCGGAATCAAGCTCGAGAACCTGACGATCGAGCAGCTCGGCCAGGCCAAGACGATCCGCATCGACAAGGACGACACGACGATCATCGACGGTGCGGGCAAGAAGAAGGACATCAAGGGCCGCGTGGAGCAGATCCGGCGCCAGATCGAGGACACCTCCTCGGACTACGACCGCGAGAAGCTCCAGGAGAGGCTCGCGAAGATCGTGGGCGGTGTGGCCGTCATCCGCGTGGGCGCCGCCACGGAGACCGAGATGAAGGAGAAGAAGGCCCGCGTCGAGGACGCGCTCAACGCCACGCGCGCGGCCGTCGAGGAGGGCATCGTGCCCGGTGGAGGCGTGGCCCTGCTTCGCTCGATCAAGAAGCTCGAGAAGCTCGATGTGCCCGAGGATCAGGCCGTGGGCGTGGCCATCGTGCGCCGTGCGCTCGAGGAGCCCCTTCGCCTCATCGCCGAGAACGCCGGCGTCGAGGGGTCCATCGTGGTGCAGAAGGTCAAGGAGTTGAAGGGCGCCTCGGGCTACAACGCTGCAACGGACACGTACGAGGACCTCATGAAGGCGGGCGTCATCGATCCCACCAAGGTGACCCGCACTGCCCTGCAGAACGCCTCCTCGGTCGCGGGCCTCATGCTCACCACCGAGGCCCTCGTCGCCGAGAAGCCGAAGGAGAAGAAGGGCGAGCCCGCCATGCCCGAGATGTAGCCCCCCCCTCCGGGGACAGGCTCCCTA
>JAFDER010000471.1 GCA_019310245.1 Deltaproteobacteria bacterium | reverse complement strand
CAGACCTGCCCCGGTTCTTCCGCGAGAAGGACAAGGGCACCGTGACGGCAGTGGTCCACAACGAGTCGGAGGCGCCCCTCTCGGGCGACCTCTACATCGAGATCACTGAGGAGGGTGAGAAGATCCACGAGCGCATCAAGCTCGGCGAGGACAAGAAGAGCTTCACGATCGATCCCCACGGCCTCGCAAGCTTCGACTGGATGATCGAGATCCCCGAGGGCACGACCACCTACAAGGTGCGCGTCACCGCCGTGGCCGGAGACCTCACCGACGCCGAGGAGCGCGACCTGCCCATCCTTCCCTCCCGGCAGAGGCTCATCGAGTCGGCCTTCGTGGCGCTGACCGGCAAGGAGGTGAAGAAGCTCGAGATCAAGCTCAAGGACGACCCCACGCGCATCAACGAGTCCATGACGCTCCAGGTCGATCCCCAGCTGGCGCTCGATCTGCTCAACACGATCCCCTTCCTCATCGAGTACCCCTACGAGTGCATCGAGCAGACCCTGAATCGCTTCGTGCCGCTCGCGATCGTGAACGAGATCTACAAGGACTACCCGGCCATCAGGAAGGCCATGGGCAAGGTGCCCAAGCGCGACACCGTGACGCCTCCCTGGGAGGAGGACGACCCGCGCCGGCTCATCACCCTCATGGAGACGCCCTGGGTCAGGCAGGCAGAGGGCTACAAGCCCAAGTACCCGCTCACCGACATGCTGGACCCGCAGATCGTCGAGATGCAGAAGAAGACCAGCCTCGGCCAGCTCCAGGCCGCCCAGCTCGGAAGCGGCGGCTTCCCCTGGTTCCCCGGAGGCCGCGAAGACGTCTACATCACGCTCTACGTGCTCGCGGGCTTCGCCGAGGCGCAGCGCTACGGCGTCGAGATCCCGCAGGACATGATCGACCGCGCCCTTGGCTACGTGAACGCCGAGATTCCCAAGCGCATCGACGAGGATGTGCGCAACCTCGCGACCATGGCCTTCGCTGCCTACGTTCTCACGTCCTTCGACACGGACACGTACTCCGAGGCGTCGCGCGGCCACAAGCTCGCCAAGAAGTGGATCAAGCACATCGAGAAGCACATCCACGCGATCACGCCGTTCGGCAAGGCGTACCTGGCGTACACGCACCACCGGCTCGGAAACTCGAAGCGCGCGAACGAGATCCTGAACATGATCATGGACAGCGCGAAGGAGGACCCGATCGTGGGCGTCTACTGGGCGCCCGAGAAGTACTCCTGGGTCTGGTACTCCGACAGCGTGGAGAAGCACGCGTTCATCCTGCGCACCCTGCAGGAGCTCCGACCGGACGACTCGCGCATCCCGGGCATGGTCCAGTGGCTGGTCTTCAACCGCAAGGGCAACGTGTGGAAGTCCACGAAGGCGTCATCTGCCGCCGTGTTCGCCCTTCTCGAGTACCTCGAGAAGATCGGCGCCCTGGGCTCCAAGGAGACCTTCAAGGTGGACTGGGGCTTCGTGCACGAGTCCATCGTGATCCAGCCCGACGACTTCCTCGAGGAGCCACTGCGCTGGCACGTGACCGGCCCCGACATCACCGAGGACATGACCACGGCCACCGTGTCCAAGGACGGGCCCGGACCGGCGTTCGCGTCCATGACCTGGATCTACTCGACCGACCAGATCCCCGAGGCCTCGACGCCGGGTCTTCTCGAGATCAAGCGCACGTTCTACCGCCGCGTGAAGGAAGGGGACGCGTACCATCTCAAGACGGTGAAATCAGGCGGCACCGTCTACGTGGGCGACGAGGTCGTGGTCCAGGTCAAGATCACCTCGAGGTCCAACTTCGAGTACATGCACCTCAAGGACCCCAAGGCGGCGGGCTTCGAGGCCGAGACCCTGCTCTCGGGCTGGAAGTGGGACCCGCTCGCCACCTACGAGGAGCCGCGCGACTCGCTCACGAACTTCTTCATGTCGTGGGTCCCGAACGGCGAGTACATCCTCAAGTACACCCTCCGCCCCACCAAGCCCGGCACCTACCGCATCGGCGCCGCCCAGCTCCAGTCCATGTACGCGCCCGAGATGACCGCGCACTCCGCCGGCTTCATCATCGAGGTCGAGAAGAAGGACTGAGCACCCCATGATCGTGACCCCCCGAAAGGCCCGCCTCAACGCGGCCGTCTCCCTCGTCGCGGCCCTGGGCCTGTTCCTCGGAATCGCCCTGTTCACGACGATCATCCTCCCACCCAACCTCGTGACCTGGCTGTGGACCCTTCCTCCCGCGGCGGCCGCCGCCGCGCTCGTCTTCTTCTTCATGACGCGCAAGTACAGGCGCCGCCGCAAGATCGCTTCGGAGCCATTCCCGGCCGCTTGGGAGACGATCCTCAAGACCCGCGTGGCGTTCTACAACACGCTCTCCGAGCAAGAGCAGGAGCACTTCCGGCTCGAGATCGCGATCTTCATCGACGAGAAACGGATCACCGGGATCAAGACCGAGGTGGACGACGCGACGCGCCTCCTGGTCGCGGCCTCGGCCGTGATCCCGATCTTCGGGTTCCCGGAGTGGGAGTACGACGGGCTCGGCGAGATCCTGATCTACCCCTCGAGCTTCGACGACGAGTACCGGTTCACGAAGGGGCGCAACATCCTGGGCGTCGTGCACTCGGGGGGCCCGCTGTCCAGCATCATGATCCTGTCCAAGCCCGACCTGCACGACGGCTACACGCATGCCACGGACAAGCTCAACGTGGGCATCCACGAGTTCGCGCACATCCTCGACAGGGCCGACGGCGCCGTGGACGGCATCCCGGCTACCCTGGACCGCGCGCTCGCCAGGCCCTGGCTCGATCTCGTCCACGAGAAGATGAACGAGATCGCAGAGGGCCGCTCGGACATCCGGCCCTACGCCCTGAAGAACGAGCAGGAGTTCTTCGCCGTGGTCTCGGAGTACTTCTTCGAGAACCCTCAGAAGCTCAAGGCCGAGCACCCGAGGCTCTACGACATGCTCGAGACGATCTTCAAGCAGGACATGGCCTCGCGCGTCACTTCCTGCCTCGCCCAGGTGCTCTTCCCCTACGGCCGCCGCATCGGCAGGAATGCACCCTGCCCC
>JAFDER010000470.1 GCA_019310245.1 Deltaproteobacteria bacterium | reverse complement strand
CGGGGTCTTGTCCTTGGACACGAACCCGCCCTTGCCGTAGCCGGTGGTGTGGCATTCGACGCAGGCGCGCCCCTGCGGGTCCTTGCCGCTGGCGACATCCTCGTCGGTGAGCACGTCGAAGGCCTTCGCGTGCTTCATCGCCTCCCAGGCCGTCCAGGGGTTGTACTTGGCCGTCTCGTGCACCTTGTCGTGGCACATCTTGCACGACTTGGCGCCCTTGTACTTCGCGCCCTCCTGGCCTTCGGCCGCGGGGACGGTGCGGCCGGTCGAGAGCGCGAGGACGCCTCCCGCCACGGCGATCAGGACGAGGGCGAGGAGAAGCTTGTTCCGCATCATCTATGAGCCTCCTATTCCTGCGTGGCCTTGTGCTCTGAAGTCTCCGGGCCGTCGGCCGACTCGTCGGGCGGACCCTCCGGCCAGCAGATCTTGCCATCCGCGGCGAGTCGAGCAAGCTCCTTCGGATGGCGCTCCTCCATGACGGAGAGCGGCAGCTTCCCCGTGATCCACGACATCGACATCGGATACTCCTCCGGATGGAACACCACGAAGAAGATGTGCCAGATGGCGATGGCGAGGGTCGCGAGCCACGCCTCGTAGGAGTGGATCACGTTGGCCGCGTCGACCCATGCCTTTCCCAGGCCGAGGTTGCTGGCCGCCCAGACCGGGAACCACATGAGGAGCCCGGTGACGGCCATCACCACGACGCCCCACAGCAGCGCCCAGTACTCCATCTTCTCCGTGTAGTCGTACCGGTCGAACTCCGGCTTCTTCTTCGAGACGCCGAGGTGGAACCCGATGTTCCGGAAGACGTCCTTCAGGTCCTGGAGGCGGATCATGAGGGCGCCGAGCTCGGCCCGGCCCCTCCGCGTCAGGAGGATCGTGGCGATGTGCCAGATCATCGTCGCGCTCAGGATGATGCCGCAGGTCCGGTGCACCACGGAACGGGCGCCCTCGCCGAGCCCCAGGTACGTCCCGACCAGCCGTGAGAAGAGCGACTCGGGGAAGCTCAGGGAGAAGCCCGTGATCACCAGCAGCGTGAAGCTGAGCATGATGGACAGGTGCTGTGCGAGGGCCATCGCGGGGAAACGGACGACGTATGGAATGCCTCTCTGCTTGTGCAGCTTGTCGCGGATGTGGCGGACCACGATGAGCAGGTTGTGGGCCAGCATCCCGCCGATGGTGCCGACGATCAGCAGGATGTAGATCTTCCGTATCCACCAGAGGAGCGCGCTCTCCTTCGACCTGCGGGACGTATGGATCAGGCCGGACGCGAACTCCGGCGACGCCCCCGGGTGGCAGGTACCGCACGTCTTCTGCAGGTTCGCGGGATGGATCGTCGACATCGGTTCGTCGTGCGGGAGGATGTCGTGGACCCCGTGGCAGCTCGCGCAGTTCGCCACGGTCGTGTCCCCGAGCGCCGACGCGAGGCCGTGGTAGCTCTCCTTGTAGGTGCTCACCTGCGTGGTGGGGAGACCGTACTTGCGATTCACGACCAGGGAGTCGTGGCACCGCCCGCAGACCTCCTTGGCCAGATGGGTCGCGTACACCGGGGCATCGGGGTCGTCGTGGGCCAGGATGGTGTGCTCGCCGTGGCAGTCCGTGCAGACCGGGGCCTCGGTGACCCCCCGCAGGAACGCCCTGCCGTGCACGCTCTTCAGGAACTCCTCCCGGATCCCCTCGTGCCGGTGGCAGCTCCCGCAGGTCTCGACGATGTTCCGCCGGTTCACGCTGGACCTGGCGTCGTGCCCCCCCAGGATCGAGTGGTGCCCGTGGCAGTCCTGGCAGGCGGCCGCCTCCTCGCTGTCGTGCTCGAGGAGGGCCTTGCCGTGGACGCTGTCCCGGTAGAACGTGCTGGGGGTCGAGATCGGGATGGAGTACCGCTCCGTGATCTCCGGGTCCTCGTGACAGCGGGCGCACGTCCGGGCGATGTTGTGCCGGCTCACCGTCGACTGCCGGTCCTCGTGCGACTTGATCGTGTGCTCGCCGTGACAGTCCGTGCAGACCGGGACGTCCGGGTTCCCCTGCCGCGCCAGGTTCCCGTGCACGCTCTCGAAGTAGACCTCCGTCACGTCCTGGTGGCACTTCGCGCAGGTCTCCGCCACGTTCTGCCGGCTGACGCTCGCCTGCGGCGAGTCGACGGCCTTCGTGCCGTGCCAGCCGTGGCAGTTGTTGCAGGTGGCCGCCTTGGATCCGACGTCATCCACGTTGGACCGACCGTGGACGCTCAGCACGTAGCTCTGGACCTCGTCCGCGCCGGGCATCCGCTCGTGCCGCTCGATCAGCGCTCGATCCTCGTGACAGGCGATGCACGTGGCCGCGAGGTTGTGGTGGTGGACGGTGGACTCGGGATCGGAGGCGGACCTGATGTCGTGAGAGCCGTGGCAGGAGGCGCAGCTCGCGGCCTCCGCCTCGCCGGTCTCGCGGTTCGCCTTCGCGTGGATGCTCTCGCGGTAGACCTCACGGACGTCACGGTGGCAGCTCGTGCAGTCCACCGGGGTCAGCTTCTTCGCGTGAGGGATCCGATCGACACCCTCGTGGCACTTGGTGCAGCGGAGGCCGAGCTCTCCGTGTACGGAGCCTCCCAGGGCCTCGACGTCGACACGGAGATCGCGTGTGGTTCCGTCGGGCGCCTTCCCCGTGAGCGCCTCCTCGTGACAGACCATGCAGTCCTCGTCGCTGAACTGCTGGGCCTGCGCGCGCTCGGCCGGGAGGAGGAGCGCGAGGAGCAGGAGCCCGGCGCAGACCGAGAGCCGAGCGGGCCGGGACAGGGAGTGATTGCCGAATTCGTAGGTCATCTTCGCGTGGAGTTGGATGGGCAGTAGCGTCGCGGCTCTTGCGGTGGGACGCAACAAAAGCAGGGGGCCCGTCCGAGGATGGGCCCCCTGTGAGATTTCAGGGTCCGACGCGATCCGTGCAGGCCCGCGTAATGGCGACCCGGGATCCGACTCTTCGCTCCGCGCATCCAAGGACGCGCGTTACGAGATCAGGCCGCCGCGTGTCCGTCGAGCACCGTTCGCCCGGGGCCGTTCGACATCACTGTCGAACAGGGACTGATAACGCCGCACACTTGTGTTTGTTCCTTTCCAAGTAACCAATTACTGCTTGGCCCCGTGCGGTCACGGTTCACCGGACCCTGAACTGTGCTCAATGCCAAAGAACGACATCGGGTGAATTGGCGAATCCGGTGCCAAGGACGCCTTCGGGGGGGGGCTGCCCCCAAGTGCTTGCGGAGTAGCGCTTTGTGAGTGACCACCCCGTTTGCAGTCACCGGGCGCGGCTGGGCAATTCTCACGAACCCGGGGAATATTCCCACTACCGCGAGGGCAGGCGCAATTCGACGCGGGCCCCGCCCCCCGGCACGGAGTCGATGCGGATCGAGCCGCCGTGGGCCTCGACGATCTTGCGCGTGATGGGCAGCCCCAGGCCCG
>JAFDER010000106.1 GCA_019310245.1 Deltaproteobacteria bacterium | reverse complement strand
TCGTACGTTATGTACGTTGCGTACCTTTCGTACAATCATGGGACGGGTCGCCATTGCAGTCAAGCTCTCCCGCAATCTTCAGGCCGATAGCCCTACATGGAATTCCAGGTATCCCGGAACACTGGGGGAGGCGGATCGACGGCGGTCGCCGGCGGGATCAGTCGGTGATGGACTCGATCTTCTTGCGGAGCTCTGCCTGATCCGGCGTGGGGTCGTGGACCTGCAGGGGGATGAGCTTGCGCATGTTGCCATTGACCTTGATCTTGCGCTTCACCCAGCCCTTCATGCCGGCGGACCACTCGCCCCTGACCATGATGGCGAGCGCGTAGTCCGCGGGCATGGTCATCTGCACGTCCGCCTTCGCGGCGTTGCCCTTCTCGATGAAGCCCCGGTTCATGCACATGAGCACGTCGTTGCCGCCGGTGGAGACCGTGAGGTTGACGACCACGGCCTTCATGGCCTTGTTGATCGCGATGTCGCCCGCGGCCTCGTTGAGCCCGCGCACCTCCTCGAACCACTCGTCCGTCAGGAACCCCGGCATCAGATCTTCCTCCCGATCTCCGCCCCCTCGGCGATGGCCTCGAGCGCCTGGCGCGGCTCGCGTGCATCGCCGATCACGTACACCTCCTCTACCACGCCCCGGAGCTCCCCCTCCAGATCGTTCACGCGCTCCACTCCCGTGGCCAGGACCACAAGGTCCATGCCGCGGATCGACTCCTGCCGCCCTTCCCTCTCGATCACGGCGCCGTCGGGCAGGATCTCCTTGACCTCGGAGGACGTGAGGAGCGTGACGCCCTTCTCCTCGAAGAGCTGGAAGAGCACCTTCCTGGCCTCGGTGAACATCCCGGAGGCCGCCTCGTCCTCCATCTCGACGATGGTCACGTGCATGCCCGCCGTGGCCAGGAGCTCGGCCGCGTCGCAGCCGGTCATGCCTCCGCCGATGACGAGCACGCTTCCGGGCTCCGCCGGGGCCGCGCCCGAGAGCACGTCATGGGCGTTGACCGCGCCGTCGTGCTGGCGCGGCCTGCCGCCCGTTGCCACGACGAGAACGTCGGGCGACGACTCCCGGACCAGGCCGGCCGTGACCTCGGTGCCGAGGTGCACCCTCACGCCGGCCTTCTCGATCTGCCGGGCATAGTGATCGATCACCTTCGCGAGCTCCCTCTTCGAGGGCGCCGCGCTGGCCAGGTTGTACTGCCCGCCGAGCCGCGAGGCCCGCTCGTAGAGATCCACGTCGTGGCCCCTCAGGGCCGCGATGAGAGCGGCCGCGAGGCCGGCCGGTCCGCCTCCGACGACCATCACCCTGCGCGCCGCCGGAGCGGGCACGATGGCCGCCTCCTCCTCCAGCCCGCAGGCCGGGTTCACCACGCAGGTCATGTCGCCGCCGCGCTCACGCGCGGCCACGCAGCCCACGCCGCACCCGACGCAGGGCGCGATGTCCTCGAAGCGGCCCTGCGCGGCCTTGTTCGGCAGTTCCGGATCGGCGAGGAGCGCGCGGCCCATCACGACCATGTCGGCGTCCCCGCGGGCCAGGAGCTCCTCTGCCATCTTCGGGTCGTTTATCCGGCCCACGACGAGGACGGGCACGCGAGCGGCCTTGCGCACCGAGGCGGACTCGGCCGCGTTCAGGCACAGGGGCGAGCCGGCGGGCGGGATCACGCGCCATGAGGCGTCCGGGTAGACGCCGCTCGAGACGTGGAAGGCGTCCACGCCCGCCTCCTCGAGCAGGGGCACGATCCGACACGTCTCCTCGAGGCTCCTGCCGCCGGGCACGTGATCGTCGCCCGAGATCCTGAGGATGAGGGGGAAGTCCGCGCCGGCATGCTCGCGCACGCTCCCGATCACCTCGAGCAGGAATCTCAGCCTCTGCTCGAGCGTCCCCCCGTACCCGTCCGTGCGGCGGTTGCGGATCCCGGACAGGAACGAGCCCGCGAGCATGTAGCCGTGGGCGGCGTGCAGCTCCATGCCGTCGCACCCGGCCTCGCGAGCCCTGCGCGCGGCCTCGCCGTACCGGAGCACGATCGGGGGGATCTCCTCCGCGGACAGCTCCCGGCACCCAAGGCCCGTGAGCGAGTTCAGGATCCCGGCGGACGGCCCGACCGCCTCAGCGCCCGTGAAGATGGTGCAGAGCGACTCGGGCCCCGGGTGCGAGATCTGGGGGATGATCGATGCGCCCTGCCCGTGCACCGCGTCGACCAGCCTCTTCATGGAGGGCACGAGCTCGTCGCTCCACAGACCGAGCGTGCGCGGCATGTAGGGAAAGGCCCCGTCCACGCCCACCACCTCTGCGATCACGAGGCCGGCGCCTCCCCGGGCCCGCGCCTCGTAGTAGGCGACGAGCCGGTCCGAGACGGCCCCGTCGTCCAGCGCAAAATCCGTGGACATGGGCGCCATGGCGATCCGGTTGCGGATCTGCATCGAGCCGATCCGGATCGGGCTCAGCAGGTGATCGAGCCCGCTCACGTCAGGGCGCCCTCCTGCCGGTCCCTTCGAAGTGCCAGGCCAGTCCACAGCGCGCCCAGCCCGTCCACGACCACGAAGCCGAAGACGAGCGGTTTCGCCAGGCCCAGCAGGACGAGCACGCCGACCACCAGGAGGGCCGAGGAGCGCGTGTACACGGTCATCCGGAAGAAGGGCCAGAACGCGGGGTAGCGTCCGGCCACGAAGTAGTAGATGGAGAGGTAGACGAGCACCATGCCGAAGAGCCGGACCGTGATGTAGTCCGGAAGCTCGAGCCCCATGAGCTTCAGGCACAGCTCCGGAAAGAAGAACAGGCCCAGGCCGCAGGCCAGGACCCAGAACCCGAAGTAGAAGATGGACTTGCCCGCTCTCGTCATGACCGTAACGTAGCCCAGGGGGCCCCGACCGGCAAGAATGAGACGCTCCGAGCGTGCGTATTGACGGGGAGACGGTCTGCTGGGATAAATACTCCAGGCCCCAAAGCGGGCGTGGAGGGTGGACATGGAATCGAGCGACCCCAAGAAGAGCAGGGTACTTCCCGAGAGCGCCTACCGCGAGCTCAAGGAGGGGGAGACCTACGAGCCTGTCGTCGGCCCGGACAAGAAGACCAACGAGGTCACGTTCCGGTCCATCGGCATCGGCCTGATCATGGTGCTCATCTTCACGTTCGCGGCGGCGTACATCGGACTGAAGACGGGCAACGTGATCGAGGCGGCGATCCCCATCGTCATCCTGGCGGTGTTCATCGGCAAGATGTTCAAGCGCCGCAACTCCCTGCTCGAGAACGTGATCATCCAGAGCGTGGGGCAGGCCTCGGGCGTGATCGTCGCCGGAGCCGTGTTCACGATCCCGGCGCTCTACATCAACCAGCTCCAGCCGAACCTGCTGCACATCTTCATCGCCTGCGCACTGGGCGGGTTCCTCGGCGTGGTGCTCATCATCCCGCTGAGGCGCTACTTCGTCCAGGAGGAGCACGGCAAGCTCCCGTTTCCCGAGGCCACGGCGATCAACGAGATCCTCGTCTCCGGCGAAGAGACCACGGGCAGCGGAGGCAAGATCCTGCTCACCGCATTCGGCGTGGGCGCCGCCTACGACCTGTTCGTCGAGACCATCCACCTGTGGAACCAGCACCTGAACTCCAAGGTGCTGCTCGCCGGCGCGGGCAAGTGGCTCGCGGACCTGCGCATCGAGTGGAAGCTCGACGCGTCGGCCGCGCTCTTCGGCCTGGGCTACATCATCGGTCCCAAGTACGCCTCCATCATCGCCGCCGGCTCGGTCCTCAGCCAGATCGTCATGGTGCCCATCGTGTTCCGCTTCGGCATGGGCCTCGAGACGCCCCTCATGGAGGGCCACGACCTGGTGCGGAACATGGGCGCGGCCGACATCTTCGCGCTGTACGTCCGTCCGGTGGGCATCGGCGCCATCGCCATGGCCGGCTTCATCGGCATCATCAAGATGGGCAGGATCATCCTCGGGTCGCTCAGCCTGGCGTTCAAGGGGGGCAGCAAGGGAAAGAGCTCGCTGCGCACGGACTGGGACATCAAGCCGCGGACGCTGCTCGCCATCCAGGGCCTGTGCGTCCTCGCCATGGCCGTGTTCTTCTGGTTCCTGAGCAAGGACCTCAAGATCGCGATCCTCGGCACGGCCATCGCCTACACCCTCGTCTTCCTCTTCACGCCCGTCGCGGCGCGCGCCATCGCCATCGTGGGAGTGAACCCGGTCTCGGGCATGACGCTCATCACGCTCATCATCGCGTGCGTCTCGCTCGCGGCCATCGGCCTGTCGGAGGGCGCGGTGGGCCAGAGCGTGGCCCTGCTCATCGGGTGCACGGTCTGCACGGCGCTGTCCACGTCCGGCGCGTTCATCTCGGACCTCAAGATCGGCTACTGGCTCGGCGCCACGCCGCGCGAGCAGCAGCGATGGAAGTTCCTCGGCATCGTCGTGGCCGCCCTGGCCGTGGGCGTCGTGATCATGATCCTCGCCAACAGCTACGGGTTCACCGTGATCAACGAGGCCGGCCAGCGCGTGGCCAACCCAAACCTGCCCGCCCCGCAGGGCAACCTCATGGCGGCCATCGTGACCGCGCTCCTCGGAGGCGAGAACCAGCCCTACCTGCTCTACGCTCTCGGGGGCGTCATCGCCATCATGCTCGAGATGGTCAAGGTACCGGCGCTCGCCTTCGCGCTGGGCATGTACCTGCCCATCCAGATCAACATGGCCGTGCTGGCCGGCGGCATCGCCTCCTACATCGTCGGCCGCACGGGTGGAACCGACGTGGTCAGGAAGGCCCGCCAGGCCCAGGGCACGCTGATCGCCTCGGGCCTGCTGGCCGGGGCAGCCATCATCGGCACCATCGGTGCAACGATGAGGCTCGACCTGCTCGGCAACGTGGCCCAGTACCTGGACGTGCGCAATTACTCGGAACCGTTCGTCCACGGCTACTACGAGGCGTTCGGCGGCCAGTTCGTCAGCATGCTCATGTTTGTGGGCCTCGTGGGCGCCTGCTACATCATCGCCAAGTGGGGGGCGCAGACGGAGCTCGACGACTCGAAGAAGTAAGTGAGCCGCACGCCCCACGATAGACCCAGCCTGCCCCCACAGGATCATCTGGACGATTACAGGCCGAAGTTCGACTCGTACCGGGCCCTCATGCCCAACCGGGTGAGGCAGATCCTCCTCGTCTCCAGCCTCTACGACGCGTTCATCATGGAGGAGGACGGCAGCCTGATCGACCAGATCTGGGACTCGTACGTGGAGCGTCAGATCACGCTCCCGCCGTCGATCCAGCGGGTCTCCTCCGTTCACAAGGCGCTCGACCGCATCCAGAGCCGGTACGTGGACCTCGTCCTGGCGATGACGCGCCTCTCGGGCGACGATCCCATCGCGTTCGCGGCAGAGGTCAAGAAGCGCCGGCCCGACCTGCCCGTCGTCCTGCTCGCGACGGACCCCGCGGAGCTCGCCTTCCTGCCGCCGCCCAGCGAGCTGACGGGAGTGGACAAGGTCTTCCTCTGGAACAACGACTCGCAGATCTTCCTCGCCATCATCAAGTTCATCGAGGACATGATCAACGTGGACCACGACACCTCGATGGGCAACGTGCGGGTCATCCTGCTCCTCGAGGACTCGGTGCCGCGCTACTCGGCCTTCCTGCCGCTCATGTACACGGAGATCATGAACCTCACGAGGAACCTGATCGACGACGGCCTGAACGACCTGCACCGCCAGCTCAGGATGCGCTCGCGGGCCAAGATCGTGCACGCGGTGAGCTACGAGCAGGGGATGGAGCTCTACCGGAAGTACGCGCCGTACATGCTGGGCGTGATCTCGGACGTGAGCTTCTGGCGCAGAGGCAAGGTCGACCCCGACGCCGGCTACGACTTCGTCCGCGAGATCAAGCGGGAGAAGCCCCACATGCCCGTCGTGCTGCACTCGGCCTCTCCGGGCGTCAACAGGGAGAGGGCGTGGAAGCTCGGGGCCCACTTCCTCGACAAGAACTCCCCCGCCCTGCTCACGGAGCTGCGCTCGTACCTGCAGCAGCACATGGGATTCGGGGACTTCGTCTTCCGCACGCCCGACGGGATCGAGCTGGGGAGCGCGTCGAACGTCTATGATCTCCTCGACGTGGCAAGGTCCGTGCCCATCGAGTCGCTCATCTACCACGCGGAGCAGAACCACTTCTCGAACTGGCTCGCCGCCCGCACGGAGATGACCATCGCCGACGAGATCGCGCCCCGCCGCGTGGCGGAGTTCGGGTCGCACGAGGAGGTGCGCCGCTACATCACCGACGTCATCTCGAAGGTGCTCGCCGACAAGCAGAGCGACGTCGTCGCCGCGTTCTCGACCGAGCGCACGGTGGAGATCACCGACTTCATGCACCTGGGCCAGGGCTCGATGGGAGGCAAGGGCCGCGGGATCGCCTTCGTGCGCTACCTGCTCAACCGCACGGGGCTCCCGGACGAGTTCCCGGACGTGAAGATATCCGTGCCGCCCACGCTCGTCATCGGAGCGAACGAGTTCGAGGCGTTCGTGCGCGACAACGAGCTGCTCGAGTTCGCGCTCGCCTCCGACGATCCGGCCGCGATCAGCGAGCGGTTCCAGGACGGCGACATGAGCGACGAGCTCGCGGAGAGCATCAAGGCCTACGTCACGAACCTGCACCAGCCCCTGGCCGTACGCTCGTCCTCCATCCTCGAGGACTCGCACACCCAGCCCTTCGCGGGTCTGTACGCCACGTGCATGGTCCCGAACCGCGTGGGAACCGTGCTCGAGAGGCTCGACGACCTGACGAGGGCCGTGAAGCTCGTGTGGGCCTCGACGTTCTTCCCCGATCCCAAGGCGTACTTCGCGACCATCGCCCAGAGGATCGAGGAGGAGAAGATGGCGGTGGTCATCCAGGAGCTCGTCGGCAAGGAGCACGGGGAGCACTTCTACCCCACGTTCTCGGGGGTCGCACAGTCGCACAACTTCTATCCCGTCTCGCCGATGGAGCCCGGCGACGGCATCGCCCAGATGGCCCTCGGGCTCGGAAAGATGATCGTGGAGGGAGGGCAGGTCCTGCGCTTCTGCCCCAGACACCCGAAGGTCATGCCGCAGTACGCATCCCCGGAGGACTGGCTCGACAGGAGCCAGAATGACTTCTTCGCGCTTCGGATGGACAGGCTGTTCTCAACCTCCCTCCCCAGCCCGGACGACAACCTGGAGCTCCTTCCGCTCTCGAGGGCCGAGGAGGACGGCGAGCTCAAGCACATCGCTTCGGTCTACAGCGTGGACGACAGGATACTGCGCGACGGTCTGTCCATGACGGGTCCGCGCGCCATCACCTTCGGAGGCATGCTCAAGTCGAGGCAGATCAAGCTCGCCGAGGTCCTCTCGAGGCTCCTGGACACGTTCACGAAGGCCATGGGGTGTCCCGTGGAGATGGAGTTCGCCGGCAACCTCATGGGCGAGAAGCCCGAGCTGGCGGTGCTGCAGCTCCGCCCCCTGAACACGGGACACGCGCGCGAGGCGGTGGAGATCAGCGAGCAGGAGCAGGAGCGCTCTTGGTGCCTCACGGACCGGGCCCTGGGAAACGGCGTCTACGACGGGATCCGGGACATCGTCTACGTCCGTCCATCCACCTTCGATCGATCGAAGACGGGCGTCATCGCAACCGAGATCCGCCGCATCAACGAGCGCCTCATCTCGGAGGGCATGCCCTACGCGCTTCTGGGATTCGGGAGGTGGGGCTCCACGGATCCCTGGCTGGGCATCGGCGTGACGTGGACCCACATCTCCGGAGCCCGCGTGATCATCGAGGCCTCCCTGCCCGACTTCCGCGTGGACCCGTCACAGGGCACGCACTTCTTCCACAACATGACATCGCTCGGCATGGCATATCTCTCGGTGGCGGCCGCGGGTGACGACTCCTTCGTGGACTGGGACTGGCTCGAGTCCCTGCCCTTCGAGGAGGAGACGGACCACCTGCGCCACGTCCGCCTGCCCGCGCCGAGCATCATCAAGCTCGACGGCCGCACGGGCCGGGCCGCCGCGCTCAAGCCACGGGAATGACGATGCACGAGGCACTGCTGGACAAGGAAGGTCTCGCCCTGCGGGACGAGGCGCGCGCGTTCGTGCGCTCCGTGCCGCACGATCTGGTCAAGCGCATGGATGCTGACGAGGTGACGTACCCGCAGGAGTTCGTACAGGAGGCGGGGCGCCTGGGCCTGCTCGGCCTGCGCTTCCCCGCGAACGTGGGCGGCCGCGCAGCACCCTGGACGCACGAGGCCGCGGCCGTGGAGGAGGCCGGCGTCCTCGGCTCGGCGCTCGCCTGCGCGTTCGTCATGCCGTCCATCGTGGGCGAGGCCCTCCATCACTTCGGCACGCAGGAGCAGAAGGAGCGCTTCCTGATCCCCATGCTCCGGGCCGAGAAGATCGCGGCCGAGGCGCTCACCGAGCCGCGCGGCGGATCGGACTTCTTCGGAGCCACGACCCGCGCAGTGGCCGACGGAGACGCCTTCGTGGTCAACGGGACCAAGCGCTTCATCGTTGGCGCCGAGGGGGCGGACTTCTTCCTCGTCTACGTCAAGACTGATCCGGACGCGAAGCCGCACAGGTCCATCTCCACGCTCCTCATCGAGCGCGGCGACGGAGTGAAGGTGGAGCACATCTACGGGCTCATGGGAACGCGCGGGGGCGGCACGGGACGCGTCACGTTCAAGGACGTGCGCGTGCCCCGCGAGAACCTCGTGGGCCGGCTCAACGGAGGCGCCGATGTGTTCGGGCGCATGATGATGCCCGAGCGCATGACCTCGGCCGCTGGCGCCGTGGGCACCGGCCGCGCGGCCCTCGAGGTAGCCGCGCGCTACACCACGCGCCGCAAGGCGTTCGGCCGCACCATCAAGGACTACCAGGCAGTGAGCTTCAAGGTGGCCGACGCCCTCTCGAAGCTGGACGCGGCCCGCGCGCTCATCCACGCCGCCGGTCGCACGCTCGACGAGAACCTGCCCGCACGCCGCATCGTCTCCGAGGCCAAGAAGGTGGCCACGGAGGCCGCCTGGAGCGCGGTCAACGACGCCATGCAGGTCATGGGCGGCATCGGCTACACCAGCGTCTACCCGATCGAGCGGCTCCTGCGCGACGCGCGGCTCATGATGATCTGGACCGGCACCAACGAGGTCATGGACCTGCTCATCCAGCACGAGTACTACAAGGAGCTCGAGGCCGAGCCCACGGCCCGCGACATCGAGAAGGACACGGACGAGCAGGACGAGGAGAAGGTCTTCGAATAGGGGGGGCAGCATGAGATCGACGGCAACCGTCACCTGCACCATCGCGGCGCTCGTCCTCCTGGCATCGGCCGGCGCCGGTGCCGAGGCGATCCCGCAATGGCGGTCGGGATTCGAGACGGGCTTCCCGGGCGACGAGTGGCTCGACTACGACTCCGGCGCCTGGACCGAGAGCGGCGTGCCGAACCCCGGGCTCACCGAGGCCTGGACCATCGTGGACAGGTCGGAGTTCCCGGACGTGTGGGCGGACGAGCACTGCTACAGGGGATGGATCCTGGACGCCAGCGCGGACGGATCCTCCCACCGGGCCTACCCCGGCATCCACGTGGACATCCCCTCGCCGCTCGTCAACTGCTTCATGGTCTACCTGGACGCGGACTACGACGCGATGAGCGACTCCGACTGGATCCACTTCGCCACCTGGGGCAACAACCCGGACTGGGACGTACACACGATGAGCGTTCGCCGCCGGGTCATCGAGATGGCGCACCTCGACTGGTCGTACATCGGCCCCGAGCCCCAGCCCGAGTTCCCCCTGCGCACCTGGGTCCGCTTCACGACCTACATCCACTACACGCCGGGCGGAGACGGCCTCGTGTACGTCTGGCAGGACGGGGTGCCCGTGCTCGAGGGCCACTACACGTCGCGCAGCGGCCAGAACCTCATGCGCGCCCACTGGGGCATGTACGCCAGCGGCAGCGTGGACCAGGG
>JAFDER010000469.1 GCA_019310245.1 Deltaproteobacteria bacterium | reverse complement strand
CACACGTTCTCCAGGGTCAGGTCCCTTGCGGAATCCTGGTCCCTCTCCTTGCTCTCCAGATACCTGCGGTAGGACTCCGCCACGATGACAGCCACGCATCCCACCACCTCGACGTCCTCACCACCACCTGCGTAGCCATCCCTCTCGAGTCTTGCGATCCTCATGAGTCGGCCTCCTTGTCCGAATCCACCCAGCATTGACAGTTCGTCCAGGCGCATCCGAACGGTGATACCCGATGACCAAAAGTAATACACAGTGATACCAGCGTATACCTCATCCCACCCGCTTGTCAAAAAAGGGAGCATCGGCTAGCAAATGGCTCGATGGCCAGGATCATCGCGGTCGCGAACCAGAAGGGCGGCGTGGGAAAGACCACGACCGCAGTCAACCTCGCGGCAGCCCTGGCCGTGGCCGAGAGACCCACCCTCGTCGTGGACATGGATCCCCAGTCCAACGCCACGTCGGCGCTCGGGATCTACCTTGATAGAGGGGATCCTTCCATATACGACATGTTCGTCGGACGCGCGAAGCTCGAGGATCTGATCCGGCACGACGGCCTCGAGGCCCTCGACGTGACCCCGTCCTCCAGGCACCTGACCGGTGCGGAGCTCGAGCTCATCGACATGGAGGACCGCGAGTTCGTGCTCGCGCGCAGCCTCGACGCGGTCAGAGAGAGATACGACTTCATCATCGTCGACTGCCCCCCTTCCCTCGGCCTGCTCACGCTCAACGCCCTGACCGCCGCGGACTCGGTCCTCGTGCCTGTGCAGTGCGAGTACCTCGCCATGGAGGGCCTCGGCGCTCTCATGGAGACCATCGACCGGATCCAGGGCAGCTACAACGAGGAACTGGAGATCCACGGCATCCTGCTGACCATGCACGAGCGCAGGCTCAACCTGACCAGGCAGGTGGAGTCCGAGATCAGGTCCCACTTCGGCGAGAGGGTCTTCTCGACGGTGATCTCGCGCAACGTGAGGCTCTCGGAGGCACCTTCGCGCGGCCTACCGGCACTCCGCTACGACGCACGGTCTCGCGGCGCACGCCAGTACATGGACCTGGCGTCCGAGGTGCTCGAGCGCGAGAGGGCCGGCTGATGGCCGGTCCGAAGAAGAAGCGCCGCGCCCTGGGACGCGGGCTCGAGGCGCTGCTTCCCGAGAGGGAGAAGCCGGCAAGGAGCAAGGGACCGTCCACCCTGCCCCTGGCCCTCATCGATCCGAACCCGGAGCAGCCTCGCAAGAGCTTCGACCCCGAGGCGCTCGAGTCCCTGGCCAGGTCGCTCGAGAAGCGCGGCCTCATCCAGCCCGTGCTCGTGCGGCCCGTTGCGGGAGGGCGCTACCAGATCATGGCCGGCGAGCGCAGGTGGCGCGCGGCACAGAAGGCGGGGCTCGAGGAGATCCCTGTCGTGATCCGCAAGGCCGCGGAGGACGAGGCCTTCGAGCTGAGCCTGATCGAGAACCTGCAGCGCGAGGACCTCAACCCCATGGAGGCTGCCGAGGCCTACCACAGGTTGATGGACGAGCACGGCAACTCGCAGGAGCAGCTTGCCGCGGCCGTTGGCAAGAGCCGGCCCGCCGTGGCCAACACCCTTCGCCTGCTCACGCTCCCCGAGGCCGTCAAGAAGATGGTCGCGAAGGGCACGCTGAGCGAGGGGCACGCCCGCGCCATCCTGCAGGCCGAGGGTGCGGGCCGCCAGCTGCAGGTGGCCCGCGAGGCCGTGCGCAAGGGTCTGAGCGTGAGGGAGACCGAGCGGCTCGCCCGGAGGCGGGGCAAGCGGGGCGTGACGCAGCGCCCCACCACGAGCGCCGAGGTGAGGGACCTCGAAGATCAGCTCAGGCGGTCCCTGAGCGCGCGCGTCGTGATCAAGCACATGAGGAGTGGCAAGGGCTCCATCAGGATCCACTACGGGTCGCTGGACGACCTCGACGCGATCCTTGCCAGGATCATCGGCCGACGCCGCCGCTGAACCTCCCGTTGCCCTGAGCCTGTCGAAGGGCAACGCAGGTTGCCTGCGCGGACAGGCATGCGGGGCACTCCGCCACCCGGGGGAACTTCAGGGTGGCTCCGACCCCGCACACTGCCCGCTCAGACGCCTGGCGCAGACCTCCACACCTGTCAGATCGAATCCTAACCGGGCAGATCAATCGTGGTCGATGCAAAACCTTGATTCGATTCGACTAGCGGCTGCGGGCGACCTTGAGCAGCGGCGTGGCCTGGTAGGCGCCCACCTCCGAGATCTCGGATTCGCTGTCGTGGCCGAAGACGATGTCCGCCCTCATGGCGGCGCTCGAGTGCAGGCGGGCGGAATTCAGCACGTTCTCGACGAGCCTGGGGAAGTCGAAGCCCGCACCGGCGGCGACGCGCGGGAGCAGCGCCGACTCGGTCATCACCGGCAGCGAGTCGACCTCGAGGACGTATTCGTTCTCGCCCTCGGTCACCAGCAGGTCGACGCGGCTGGCGCCCACGCAGCCCAGCACGCGGTTCGCGCGCTCGGCCAGCGTCAGCACGCATCGATAGCGCGTCGGGGAGAGCCGTGCCGGGAAGTGGAACGACGTGTCGTCGGTCAGGGCGGTCTCCGTGAAGAATCCGCCCGAGGAGTTCACGACCTCGATCGCACCGAGCACCCGGCCGTCGAGGAGGCCGACCACGACCTCCCGGCCGTCCACCCATCGCTCCACGAGCACCCGGTCGTCCCACACGAGGGCGTTCTCGACGGCCGCCAGGAGATGCTCCAGCCTCCGCACGACCGTGATGCCCACGCCCGAACCCTCCGAGCGGGGCTTGACCACCACGGGGAAGCCGAACGAACCGTGCAGGTCGTCCAGCCAGGCCACGTTCTCCGGATCCACCACGTAGTACGGAGGCGTGGGGATGTTGTGCAGCCGGAAGATCTCCTTGGACTTGATCTTGTCCATCGCGAGCGCGCTCGCCAGGACGCTCGAGCCCGTGTAGGGAATGCCCAGAAACTCGAGCAGGCCCTGGATGCAGCCGTCCTCACCGTACTTGCCGTGCAGGGCGAGAAAAGCCACGTCGATGTCCGACCGGCGGAGCGCACGATCGATGTCG
>JAFDER010000468.1 GCA_019310245.1 Deltaproteobacteria bacterium | reverse complement strand
CCCGCCGATCACCTCTTCCATGTAACTGAGATACGCGGGGATGACCTCCTGAAGGGCGAGCCAGCGGCGGCCCTGGGCCACGTAGGTGAATCCGAGCTCGACCGGCAGCCCGTCAGGATCACCGTCGGGTGGCGCGAAGAAAAGGAACGAGCGCTTGTTCCGTCCGGCATAGTGCGTCGCGGCCTCGGCGAGCAGGGCCGCCCTGACGTAGATGTCGTCTCCCAGATCCGGATCGATGACCACGAGCCAGCACCTGTCGAGCAGGCTGAAGACGTTGACCCCTTCCCTGCCGGTCTCCGCGACGAGGGCGGCGAGAACCTGATCGCCCTGCACGGCGAAGTAGATGGACCTCGTCCTCTCGTAGCCCTGCTCCTCGCAGGCGGCGGAGAAGGGATCGAGCGAGATCTCGTCCTCTGCGTAGCAGAACGCATCGCACTCGAGCGGGGAGAGCGTGGACGCGAGATGACGGGACAGCAATCTCATGAGATCGGGGTCGTCCCGCACGATCGTCGGGCGGAAGGGGATCGCGCACTCGATCTCGTCCTCGACGATCCTCTTGTAGAGCGTGAAGCCGTCGTAGAGCATGTCGCCCTTGCGGCGGTAGCGCTGGATGAACTGGCCGAAGAAGAGGTCGTGCCAGGGCTTCGCGGCGTCGAAGAAGAACACGAAGGCGTCGAGGGGGGCCATGTGCTGGAGCATGAACATCGTGCCCGAGTAGATCTCGCGGGCGACGTCGAAGAGGTTTGCGCTCGACTGCCTCTCCTCCACGTCGATGCCGAAGTGGTGGGCCATCCACGTGCGGGGATAGAGCAGGGATGCCGCCGCGGTGCCCACCGGGCGATCGTCCTTCCTGAGGAGGAGGAAGCGGCTCACGTTCGCGGACGGTGAGATGCCCTTCCACGCCTCGACGAACCGCGCCTCCATCCGTGTCCTCTCGGACTCCTCGAGCAGATCCACGTAGCCCGAGCTCCTGAGCGCCTCCCACGCCTGCTCGACGAGATCCCCGCGACCCATCTCGAGCCGGGGATGGCCCTCGTGGAACACGAAGCTTCTCCAGATCTCGGCCTCGCGGGCATCCGCGAAGCGAAGGATCTGCAGGCCGCAGGCAAGAGCGTCGCTCCCCTCCTGCGGCACGATGGACCGGATGGCGGCGTCGGCCTGCACCCGGCCGTGCGGCAGGTCGAGACGGATCCGTCCCAGCCTCTCGCCGGGAAAGAGCACGTCCGCACGCGGGTCGAGGAAGAAGCTCAGGCCGCGGCTGCTCACGTCCACGACGGTCTTCTCGAGCCTGAGACCGCCGAGACGTGGATGGTCGAAGCTCACGCTCACCGGGCGCAGGGGGCGGATCCGGGGCGAGTCGCGGAAGCCCACCTGCCGGATCTCGGGCGGCATGAGGATGACGACCGTGTTCGCGCCGGAGCGCCACACGGCCGAAGTGAAGTGGTTGACGGCGTTGAAGCCGAGGAACGTGAACACGAAGTCCTCGCCGCACGGGATCATCTCGGGGCTTCCCGAGAGGACCTCCGCCACGATCACCTGACGAGCCGCCTCCACCGTGATCGTCCGCGCCCTGAGGCGCACGGGGATGCACGCATCTCCCGCGTAGACGCGGATCGGCTGGCCGAGGCTCACTGCGTAGCGCGCAAGGAGGCGCACGACCATGTCGCGCCGGAAGCTCGCCATGGAGAGGCCGACCGCGGCGAGCAGCCGCTTGACCTGCCGGGACTCCTCGCGAAAGCGGTCGATCAGGAACAGCGAGAGCGACTCGAGGGCCGAACGGTCCAGCGACTCGAACACAACGCCGACGCGCGCCAGGGCGCTGTCCCGGTCGGTGCGCACCGGCACGAGTCGGGTCGAGAAGGGAGCGAAGCCCTCCGGCTCGAACACGAAGGGGGCGCCCGCGATCTCCTCGGCGCGATCCGCGGGCAGGACGAGGCCGCCTCCGCTCGCGCTCAGGTCGCGCACCTCGGCCCCTTCGAGGCCGCTCGGGGCCTCGAGCCGCACGAGCCCCTGCCGGACCTCGAATCGGTACGAGTCTCTGCGTTCCCGGGTCACAAAGGATCAATATTACTGATTATTTCCAGCGACGCTAGACTTCCTCTACCGTTAAACCCGGATAATGTCCTTATTCGGCCGCAGGGGCCTCGACGGACACGCTCGCAGTGGAGCTGGGGCCCTCGTACAGCCCCTAGGAGATGACCGCAGCGAGCTCGTCCATGTTCTGCATGCGGATCTCGCGGTCCCCCGCCTCGATCTGCTTGATCATGCGCACGAGGGCCTCGTTCACGGGAACGGCCACGTCGACCTCGCGGGCCTTGCGCACCACGTAGCCGTTGAGGAAGTCGATCTCCGACTTCCGGCCGCGCTCGAGGCTCTGGAGCATGGAAGAGCGCAGCCGGCCGTACTTGCGGGCCACGATCCGGGCCAGGAGGTCCTTGAGCCACCGCTCGCCCGGGAAGGGATCCGGCGGCAGGTAGAGGAGCTTCGGGTGGGCCACGATCTTCTCGAGCTTCACGCCGGAGGCCTCGGCCGTGCCCACCACCTCGCTGTAGAGCACGAGGGCCACCTCGCGGATCCGCTTGACGGCCAGCATCGTCCCGAGCGTCTCTCCGGTCAGCGCGCCGAGCGTGGTGATGATGGAGTTGATGGCAAGCTTGGACCACAGGGCGCCGCGGATGTTCTTGTGGATGACCACGGGCGCCACGCTCTCGAGCACGCTGCCCAGCTCCTGCACCCGGTCGCTCAGCCCGCCGTCCAGCTCGCCGACGTGGATGGAGCCGGGGCTCGTCTTCTCGTACACGCCGGGAGCGTGCATGGTGCCGCCCCAGCCCACGATGGCGGACACGACCCTCTTCTTCCCGACGGCCCGGGCCACGTCGTCCTCGACGATCCCGTTCTGGCACGTGACCATGTATCCCCAGGGCTCGAGCAGCGGCACGGTCCGGCGGGCGACCTCCACCACGGGGTGGGCCTTCATGAGCAGCAGCGACAGATCGAACTTCAAGCCGGGCAGATCGTCGAGCGTCGGGAAGGCGCGGGCCTTCAGGACGAACTTCTCGCCGGGCG
>JAFDER010000467.1 GCA_019310245.1 Deltaproteobacteria bacterium | reverse complement strand
CTACAATGATCGCGAGATCCTGGCCAACACGGAGAAGGGCAAGCCGGACGTGCTCGCATCCCTGGGCACGGACCCGAACCCGGACACGGTGCTCTTCCATGTGCAGGACATCCTCAAGAAGCCGCTCAAGGACCTGCGCAAGTCAAAACGCATGCCCATGTTCACACCGGTGCGCTTCCAGGTGGACACGCTGCGAGACTCCGTGTGGGCCTACACGCGCGACATCAGCCTCAACGGCATCTTCATCCGGACGATCGCGCCGCCGCCCCCCGAGACGATGGTCACCGTGTCGTTCAGGGCCCCCACTGCCGAGGGAAAGGTTCAGGTCGGGGCGCGCGTGGCGTGGAGAAAGGACTTCGGCTCGACGACCGATCCGATGAAGCCCGCGGGCATGGGCATCCAGTTCACCCGGGTCTCGGCGCCGGACGGGGCCGCCATCGAGGCAGGCCACCATGCCCTGGGCGAGCTGCTCGACAATAGCGACGGGTGATCCACCGTGAGGGCCCTGGCCCCTCTCGCCCGCAGGTTCCTCGCCCTGCCGCCCGTCCGCATCCTCGTCGAAACGTTCAGGCGCTTCCACGTCAGCAGGGCCGGTCACATGGCCTCGAACCTGAGCTTCCAGACGCTCGTCTCGATCGTGCCGGTCCTCCTGTTCATGGTCGGCATCCTCAAGAGGTTCCTGCCCGGAGATCCCGGTCGGGATCTGCACTCGTTCATGAGCGCCTACCTCGTTCCCGACGTGGCCCTGCACGTGACCGACATGCTGCTCGAGATCATCGAGAACTTCAACTTCGCGGCCCTGGGATGGATCGGCGCGATCGGCACGTTCCTCGCGACCTACATGCTGGTCCTCAACCTCAAGTCCTGCCTCAACGACCTGGGGTTCAAGTCCTCTCGATCGGGCTTCTTCAAGAGGCTCGGCTGGGTGACGCTCGTCGTGGTGCTCATCCCTCCGCTCGGCTGGCTCATCGCCGCAGAGGGAAGGGTCTACGTCAGCCTGCCGTCGTTCATGGCGGTACTCAGGCCCTACGTCTCGACCGTGGCAGTGATCTTCCTGGCATACCGCCTCCTGCCCGACCGAGGCCCCACCACCCAGGCCTCACTCCTGAGCGCCAGCCTCATCGGGCTGCTCCTGGAGATGGAGAAGGTGGGTCTCGCCTACTACGTCAAGCAGGTCCAGGGCGTGTACGAGCTCGTCTACGGGACCCTCATGTTCCTGCCGCTCATGCTCGCCTGGCTCTTCCTGTCCTGGTGCCTCCTGCTCTTCGGCGCGTCGCTGGCCGCCTCGATTGACGAGGTGACGGGGCGCAGGAAGCACACTGCGCTGCCCCCGCCGCCGGATCGCTGAGCGTCAAGCGGAGAACACGACCCAGGCGCGGTAGCCGATGTAGCAGCAGTACAGCAGGACCAGCAGTAGGCCTCCCGTGCGCGAGACGGCGTAGCGCAGCTTGAGGATGGGCCAGAGCACGAGCACGACGAACAGCATGACCCCCATGTCGATCCCGGTGCCGAGATCGAGTGCGACCGGGATGGGCCTGATGAGTGCCGCGAACCCGAGCACGAACGTGATGTTCATGACGTTCGAACCGATCACGTTGCCGAGGCTGATCCCCTCCTCGCCGCGGGCAGAGGCAACGCAGGAGGCGGCGAGCTCCGGCAGGCTGGTCCCCAGAGCCACGATGGTCAGCGCCACGAACCGCATGTCGAGCTCGAGGATCCTTGACAGGTTCACCGCACCGCGTATGACCCCCTCGCTGCCTAGCCACAGGGCGAGGCCGCCGAGGAGAATGAACAGCATGTTGACCGAAACGCTCTTCTCATGGCTGGCCTTCTCGTCAAAGCCCGGCAGGCTCGAGGCCCGCAGATACTGCCGCCTCGCCGTCACGACGTGCCAGGCGGTGTAGAAGACGGAGCCCAGGACGAGGAGCGCACCGTCCACGCGGCCGATCCCCGCGCCCACGAGCGACATGACGATGACGGCAACGGTGACACCGATGAGGGGGGGCATGTCGCGCTTGACCGTGACCCGCGCCACGCGGATGGGCCTGATGAGCGCGGCCACGCCGAGCACGAGGCCGATGTTGCAGATGTTCGAGCCGATGACGTTGCCCAGGGCCAGCTCCGTCTGTCCACGGGCCGCGCCTATCGTGCACACGAGGAACTCCGGGAAGCTCGTGCCGTAGGAGACGACCGTCAGGCCCACGATGATCGTGGAGACGCCCAGCCTCCGGCTGAGGCTGGCTCCACCCCGGACGAGGCCCTCGGCGCCGAGGGTCAGCATGACGAACCCGCCCAGGAGCTGGAGAACGCTCATGCTCATGCGCTCTCACTCATCCACGGTCACCTCGTCGAGGATCTCCTCGCGGGGAAGGGTCACCCGCGCTGTGACGGCGCCGTTGGACCAGTAGTGCAGGTGCCAGATGGCCGTCTCTGCCGTGGCGCGGGCCCGGGCCTTCTCCTCGAGGCCTCCGGCCTGACGTCCCACCGTATGGTGCGTGTCCTGCCCGGCGGCAAGGAGGTTCGCCGAGAGGACGAGGGCATCCACGGCTCGCGCCCTGGCCCGGGCCTCGGCACGACCCCTGAGCACGTCGAGGGGCCTGCCCACCTCGGCCACGCCGGCCGCACCCAGCCCCTCGAGGCGGAATCCGGGCTCCGCGGGCAGAGGCGTGGCGGCGAGAAGCCCGCCGGACAGGGAGGCAATTCCTGCCACGGCGAGCAGGGATCTGAGCACCTGCATGATCACGAGCGTCAATGTACACGGGAGCACCAGCAACAATCAATTCCCGATAATGGCGGTGGTGGACGGGGGTGCCCCTCACTCCATGTAGCCGAGCGCCTGCAGCCTCTCGAGAAGCTCCGGGTCCGTCTGCAAGACCTCCTGGGCCTCCTCGGTGGCCAAGGGCTCCTGGCCCTGCTCGATCTCCCGGCGCCACGCACTGAAGGCTGCGGCGAGCTCTTCATTCTCCTTCTTGCTGCCCTTGAGCACGCTCTTCTTCTCGAGTGCGTCATTCTCGAGGTCGTACAGCTCGAGAGGCTTGTCCTCGTGATCGAAAATGAGCTTCCACCC